>NZ_JAWLCN010000001.1:600000-877739 GCF_041687135.1 Vulgatibacter sp.
GCTCCGACGGCCTCGCCAACCTGGTCGAGGATCACGAGATCCACGACCTCGCCAGGGAGAAACCCCTCGAGGATCTCCCGGCGGCGCTCGTCGATCTCGCCAACGAGCGGGGCGGCGACGACAACATCACCGTCGTCGCGGTCCGCCTCGAGAGCTGATCCCACCCGGAGCTGTCGCCCCGAGCTGCCAGAGGGCCGTGTGCAATCGAGGTGCGCCCGTGTGCGCCGAGGGCGCACTTCCAGTTGCCTTTCGGGGCGGATCGGGCGGCTTTCAAGTTGACGTCCAACATTTGGCTCGCCTAGCGTCCATCCCTTCGCCCGCCTGGCCGGTTGGCGGCAGCGCCCGGTGCCTAGATTGTCCACCGGGACTGCCGCTGCTGGACGAGGCCGGGGGCGACGAAGGAAGCGGAGGACGCTTGGCAAACCGCACGTACACGTTGATGGTGATCCCGGACCGGGACTCGCACACCCGCAGGTACCGGGTGCAGACGCGCTGGCTGGTCCGCGGCGGTGTTGCCCTGGGGCTGGTGCTGCTCGCCCTCGCCGGGGCCGGGATCCACTACGCGAGTGTTCTCGACCGGCTCGGTGAGAACCGGCTGCTCCGCGACGAGAACACCCAGCTCCGGACCCAGCTCCGGCTGGTGCAGGAGAAGATCGTCCACATCGACGAGACCCTCGACCGCGTGGAGCGCTTCGACCAGAAGCTGCGCGCGATCACCGCCCTCGACGATACCGAGCGCGGCCTTCCCATCGGCCCGGTGGACGGTCCGCAGGGCGAGGAGGAGCCAGGGGCGGAGCAGGCCGGCATCGGCGGCAACGAGCCCGACGAGGCGATCGACGATCGCCTCGAGTCGCTGGTGGAGGAGGCGGCGCGCAACGAGCGCAGCCTGGCCGAGCTCCATCGCTACTTCGAGGACCAGCGCAGCCTCCTCGCCTCCACCCCGTCGGTGTGGCCCGCCCGTGGCTGGGTCACCTCGGATTTCGGCCTCCGGGTCGATCCCTATACGGCGGAGCGGGTGATGCACCGGGGGATGGACATCGCCAACCGGCCGGGTACGCCGGTAATCGCGCCCGCCGACGGCGTGGTGGTCTATGCCGGCGTGGAGGGGGGCTACGGCAAGGTCCTCGTCGTCGACCACGGCTACGGCGTGAAGACCCGCTACGGCCACCTCGCCGATTTCGCCGTCCGGCTGGGCGAGCGGGTGAAGCGCGGGCAGAAGCTCGGCGGCGTGGGCAATACCGGGCGCTCGACCGGCCCCCACCTCCACTACGAGGTCCGGGTCAACGGCATCCCCGAGAACCCCCGCAAATTCCTCCTCGAGTAGCGGGCGAGCGCCGGCCCGGAAATCCCCGGGCCTCCACCGCCGTTCTACGCTGCAAGGCTGCAAGACCTTTGCGGGCCCCGCGGAAAGCCTCCGTGGGGCCCGTTCGATCGAAATGGCGGTCCACTCGCCGGGGGACTTTTCAATTTCGGTCTGTTACTAGTTCGCGGTTCGACGCAGCGCTGCCGCTGTGGCCTCCGCACCCGGGAAAACCCAGATGTTCGACTCCATCGTCAAGAAGTTCATCGGGACCAAGAACCAGCGCGAGCTGAACAAGCTCAAGCCGCTGGTGGCCCGCGTCAACGAGCTCGAGCCACGGATGAAGGCCCTCAAGGACGAGGACTTCGCCACGCAGACCGCCGCGTGGAAGCAGGAGGTGGCCAACGGCCGCGCCCTCGACGACCTCCTCCCGGAGGCCTTCGCCGCCTGCCGCGAGGCGGCGTTCCGCGTCCTCGGCCAGCGCCACTTCGACGTGCAGCTCATCGGCGGCATGGTCCTCCACTCCGGCCGCATCGCCGAGATGCGCACCGGTGAAGGCAAGACCCTCACCGCGACGCTCCCCTCCTACCTGAACGCGCTCGAGAACCGCGGCGTCCACGTCGTCACCGTGAACGACTACCTGGCCCGCCGCGACTCGGAGTGGATGGGCCGCGTCCACCACTTCCTCGGCCTGCAGGTCGGCTGCGTGCTCCACGGTCTCACCGACGCCCAGCGCCAGGCCGCCTACGGCTCGGACATCACCTACGGCCAGAACAACGAGTTCGGCTTCGATTACCTCCGCGACAACATGAAGTTCCGGCTCTCGCAGTACGTGCAGCGCGAGCTCAACTTCGCCATCGTCGACGAGGTGGACTCGATCCTCATCGACGAGGCCCGCACCCCGCTGATCATCTCCGGTCCCTCCGACGAGGCCACCGACCTCTACGGCAAGATCGACCGGGTGATCCCGGGCCTGGTCCGCGACACCGACTACACCATCGACGAGAAGGCCCGGTCGGTGATGCTCACCGACGACGGCATCGAGAAGCTCGAGAGCCGCCTCGCCATCCCGAACCTCTACGATCCCTCCGAGATCGAGACCCTCCACCACATCGAGCAGGCCCTGCGCGCCCACACGCTCTACCGGCGCGACAAGGACTACGTGGTGAAGGACGGCGAGGTGCAGATCGTCGACGAGTTCACCGGCCGCCTGATGCCGGGCCGCCGCTGGTCCGACGGCCTCCACCAGGCGATCGAGGCCAAGGAAGGTGTGAAGATCGAGGCCGAGAACCAGACCCTCGCCACGATCTCCTTCCAGAACTACTTCCGCATGTACACGAAGCTGTCCGGCATGACCGGTACGGCAGATACGGAAGCGCCCGAGTTCGCCTCGACCTACAACCTCGACGTGGTGGTGATCCCCACCAACCGGCCGATCCTCCGCAAGGACGAGGAGGACGTGGTCTACAAGACCGAGCGCGAGAAGTTCAACGCGGTGGCCGAATACATCGGCGAGCTGAACACGAAGGGCCAGCCGGTCCTCGTCGGCACCGTCTCCATCGCCAAGAGCGAGGCGCTCTCCACGCTGCTGAAGAAGCGCGGCGTGCCCCACGAGGTCCTCAACGCCAAGCAGCACGAGCGCGAGGCGAACATCGTCGCGCAGGCGGGCTCGCGGGGCGCGGTCACCATCGCCACCAACATGGCGGGCCGCGGTACCGACATCATCCTCGGCGGCAACGCCGAGGCCCGCGCGATGCAGGAACTCGGCCCCGCGCCGATCCTCCTGGTCAACGAGGACGGCACCCCCGGCGAGACCCCCGAGGAATTCGCCGCCCGGCAGGCTGCCTACGACGCGCGCAAGATCGAGCTCACGAAGAAGTACGAGGAGGAGGTCGCCCGGGAGCGCGACGAGGTGAAGCAGGCCGGTGGTCTCTTCATCCTCGGCACCGAGCGCCACGAGAGCCGCCGCATCGACAACCAGCTCCGTGGCCGCGCCGGCCGCCAGGGCGATCCCGGCGGCAGCCGCTTCTTCCTCTCGCTCGAAGACGATCTGATGCGGATCTTCGCCAGCGATCGCATCTCGCGGATCATGGAAACCCTCGGCATGAAGGAGGGCGAACAGATCGAGCACAAGTGGCTCACGCGGTCGATCGAGAGCGCGCAGAAGCGGGTCGAAGGCCACCACTTCGACGCCCGCAAGAACCTGCTCGAGTACGACAACGTGATGAACCAGCAGCGCAAGACGATCTACCGGATGCGCCGGGAGGTCCTCGCCTGCGGTGCCGATCGTCCGCTCGTGGAGTTCGACGAGGATCCGAAGACCAAGAAGAAGACCCGCATCGAGAAGGTCTTCTCCTGGGAGGATCAGCAGGAGCGCGTCCTCGACTTCTTCGAGGAGGTGATCCTCAACCTCGCCGGCACCCACCTCCCGGAGAAGGGTGACCAGGACTACGAGGGGATGAGGGAAGGGGTGCGCGAGCAGTTCGGCATCGACTTCGAGATCGCCCCCGGCACCCCGCGCGCCGAGATCGAGGAGAAGCTCTTCGAGGCGGTGGAGCAGACCTGGAAGCAGAAGGAAGAGCACCTCGGGATGGACACCGACGGTGTCCCGGTCCTCCGGAAGTTCGAGCAGTGGCTCTCGCTCCAGGCGATCGACACCCTCTGGAAGGACCACCTCCTCCAGATGGATCACCTGCGCCAGGGCATCGGCCTTCGCGGCTACGGCCAGAAGGATCCGAAGGCCGAGTACAAGAAGGAAGGCTTCAACTACTTCCAGCAGATGATCTACCGGATCAAGGAGCAGGTCACCCGTGAGCTCTTCCGGATCCAGGTGGTGAGCAAGGAGGAGCGCGAGCGCCAGGAGGCTGCAGCCCGCGCCGCCGCCGACCTCGAACGGAAGATCGCCGAGCAGCGCAAGCGCCAGCGGATGGTGGAGAGCCACGCCGACGTAGCCACCGCCAACGCCGGCAGCGGCACCCAGCCCACGCCGAGCCAGGCGCAGGCCGCTTCCGCAGCCGCCTCGGCGCCGCAGCCCCAGACGCCGGTGACGCGCGAGGGCCCCAAGGTCGGTCGCAACGACCCCTGCCCCTGCGGCTCGGGCAAGAAGTTCAAGAAGTGCCACGGCGCCAGCGAGGAAGCCGGCGCCTGATCGCGCTGCCTTCCCGGCGCTGAAGCGAGAAAGCCCCCGTTGCCAGCTGGCAGCGGGGGCTTTCTCTTTGGCGCTTCGGGTCGGTCAGGGCTGCAGCGGCAGCCGCCAGACGCCGGCCTGGTACGAGGCGACGAGGAACTCGCCGTCGGTCGCGATCAGCTCGTAGAGATCGGCCTCGAACTCGCTGGTCTCGGCGCTGCGCTGCGCCCAGGTGGCGCCGCCGTCGGCGGAGGCCCAGATCCCCTCGTCCGCTGCGACGGCGCCCGGTCGGTCGAGGAGGACGAGCAGCTCGTCGCCCACCTCGATCAGCGAGGCGGCCACCGACGGCCTCCACGGCGGGCCGTCGCTCCCAGGCTCCGCGGGAGGCGTCTCGAGGAGCGGCGCCGGCGCACCGGCCAGCGGCTCCCAGGTAGCGCCGCCGTCCGCGGAGGCGTAGAGTCCCGGCGCGATCCCGCCCATCTCGAAGAGCGCCACCAGCCGATCGCCGTGCTCCACCACCGCCCGCAGCGTCGCCGGGAAGCTGCCCTGCTGCAGCTCGATCCGCGGCGAACCGAGCGGGCCCTCCCAGATCCCGTTGGCGCCCACCGAGCGGAAGAGGCCCGAGCGCACCGAGGTGAAGAGGGTGCCGCCTGCGGCGAAGACGCCGTTGCACGGCTCGTAGAGCTGCTCCATCAGGTTCGCGCCGGCCGTGGGCAGCCCCTGCCGCGCGGCACGCCAGGTCGCCCCGCCGTCGACGGAGTGGAGGATCCCGACGCTGGTCGATTCGTTGGCCCCCTCGGATCCCTCGACCCGCTCGAGGCCGCCGGTGCAATACCAGAGGCCGGTATCGTCGGCATGGAGCCCGACCACGTTGCGGGGCTGGTTGCCGGCGGTGCCGTTGTAGTGCGGCATGCCGGAGGCCAGCGGCGTCCAGCTCCTGCAGCCGTCGCCGGAGCGCCACATGCCGAAGTGGGCGGTGCCGATCCAGAGCTGCCCCTCGTGGAGTTCGAGGGTGCCGAGGCCGTCGTAGCCGATCTTCTCGCCGGGGTTCTCGACGGGCTTCGGGCAGACCTCCCAGGTGCGTCCGCCGTCGTCGCTGCGCTGGATCATGGTGCCGTCGACGATCGCCCAGGTGCTCGCGCCGTCGCTCACCATCGACCACGCGCTCCCGCGCACCGGCCCCTGCGCGTGCACCTCGAAGGCGCCGCTCGCCTCGTTCCAGCGCTCGAGCACGCCGCTGTCGGTGGTGCGGAAGACGCCGTCGGGGCCGATCGAGGCGGCCCTGGTGACGAAGCCGTTGCGCAACCCCGGGTCGAAGAGATCCCACGAGCCGTCGGGGTTGCGGAGCCTGGTGGCGCCGCCGCCGGAGTTGAGGAAGAAGAGCCCCTCCGGCGCCATCCCCAGCCAGGACTTCGAGAGGGCGGGGACCTGGAGGAAGGTGCCGTCGTCCCAGCTGGCGCCGCCGTCGTGGCTCACCCAGGCGTTGGGAAGGATCTGGTTGCCGGTGCTCTCCTCGCTGAAGCCGAAGAGCGAGCCCCGCCACTCGAGGAGCGGCTGCCGGCCGATTCGCACCGGCGGCACGAGCTCCTCCCAGCTCCTGCCGCCGTCGCTGGAGAGGAGGGTGGCGCCGTGGACGTCGACGCCGGAGATGGTCTCCTCGCCAGGGACCAGCGAGGTCAGCTGGACGTCGAGCTCCTCCCAGGCGATCGCGTCGGGGCTGTAGCGGACCGCTGGGCCCTGCTCGCCCTGGTAGAGGATCCAGACCTCGCTGCCACGGGCCTGGATCGTCGAGGCGAGGATCGGCTCGGTGGTCCAGCTCTCCCCCCAATTCCGCGACGAGAAGACGACGCCACCGGCGTTGCGGACGAAGAGGGTGTTGCCGGCGATCACCACCTGGTCCTGGCGCAGCGAGGGCAGCGCCGCCGACGGGGTCCAGGTGGCGCCGCCGTCCTGCGAGACGAGGACGTGGGTGTAGCCGGAGACGGCGATGCGCTCGCCGCTCACCGCCATCGCGATGGCGAAGCCGAAGCTGCCGGGGCCGGTGGGCGCCTCCCACGCAGCAGGGGCGGGCTTCACGACGCAGCTGCCGGCGCTGCAGATCGCCGCGCCTTCGCAATCGGCGTCGGCGGTGCAGGCCTGCGGCTCGGGATCCGGTCGCTGGCTGCCGGGGGGAGCGGCTTCGCTGCCACAGGCGGCGGCTGCCCAGCAGAGCAGGGGGAGCAGGAGATTGCGCTTCACGGCTGCACCTCGATCGTCCAAGAGAAGGTCGCCTCGCCCTCGAGGCCGACCCGGTCGGTTGCGGTCACGGTCACCGAGCGGGGGCCCGGGGCGACGTCCTCGAGCTCCCACGGCGAGCTGCACGGCGCCGGATCCTGCAGATCGAGCGCGCAGGTGAAGGTGCAAGGCTCGCCCTCGCAGGCGAACTCGAACGAAGCGGAGGTGGCGGTGGTGACCTCCCCGGGCGTTGCGTCGAAGCGCACCGCCGGCGCGGTGTCGTCCACGGTGAAGGGGACGGCGAAGGGCGCGCTGGCATTGCCGACCCAGTCGGTGGCGATCACCTCGAAGAGATGGGGGCCCTCGGCGAGGCCGGCGAGGAGCACAGGCGACTCGCAGAGCGCGAAGGGCGATCCGTCGAGGCTGCAGGAGAGCGGGCAGATCCGCTGCTCGTCGCAGGCGAAGGCGATGGTGGTCGCGGGCTCGCGGAAGGCGGCGGGGGGAAGCTGCTCGAAGATCACGCCGGGTGGCGTGAGGTCGATCTCCCATTGCCAGCGGTGGCGTCGCTCGTTGCCGATGGCGTCGATCGCCTTGATCCAGAGGACCCACTCTCCCTCGCCGAGCTCGCCGAAGGTGTGGGGCGAGGTGCAGGGCTCGTAGAGCTCCTCGTCGCCGAGGGCGCAGAAGGTCTGGCAGCCCTCCTCGAGGCAGACGAACTCCCACACCGGCGCGGGATCGTTGCTGAAGAGGCCGGGCCCCCCGCGGCGCTCCACCTCCGGGCCGGCGGTGTCGATCGTCCAGCTGTAGGTCGCCGGCTCGCTGGTGCTGCCGTCGAGGATCGCACGGACCTGGAAATGGGCCTGGCCGTCCGTGTTGCCGACCACGTGCGGCGAGGTGCACGGCAGCCAGCGATCCCCCACGTCGCCGCATTCGAAGCGCGCCCCCGGCACGCTCGAGAAGCGGAAGGTGGCGCTGGAGCTGTTCGACGGATCGGGCGGAACCTCGTCGAGGGAGATCGGCGGCGCCTCCAGCTCGACCGACCAGACGTGGATCGCCGGCTCGCCCGGATTGCCAGCGGCGTCGGTGGCGCGGACGCGGAGCTGGTGCTGTCCCTGATCGAGGGCCTGGGTGCGGAAGGGCGAGGTGCAGTCGGCGTAGACGCCTCCGTCGAGGCCGCAGGCGAAGGTGCACGGCGCCTCGTCGCAGGCGAAGTCGAAGCGTGCCTCCCGCTCCGGGCCGTTGGCGGGCGGTGCGGCGAGGAAGGTGACGGCAGGGCCCTGCACGTCGTTGGCGAGGACCACCGGCTCGCTCCGTCCGGCGGTGGTCTCGGCGACGAGCCAGATGCGTTCGTGGCGGTTGTCGCCGATCTCGAGCGGCGCGAAGCCGCCGTCCGCTGCCGCGGTGGTCGTGGCGACCGGCGCGGCGAGGGCCGCTTCGCCAAAGACGACGACGTGGCTGCTCGGGGGCACCGCACCCGGCAGGCCACGGAGCCGATCGGCGCTGCCGGGGGCGCGGGCTTCGACGACGATTCGCGTGGCGTCCACCACCACCGCATGCGCCTGCCCGCCGCCGCGCGCCGCCTCCCCGCATCCCGCGGCGCCGAGCGCCAGGCCCACGACCGCCAGCAAGAATGTTCCGATTCGCATTCGCCCTCCTGCCGGCAGGGGTGGCCTGCCGTATTCTCGGGCGGAGTATCAGCGGAACCGGGGGTCGTGTTTAGGTTCGAGAATCCGAAAGCAGCGGCGCTTCGCTCCCGGTGCGGGCGTATACCGAAAGCTGCAGCCCCGGTGCCCCGTATACCCGCGGAGAATGCGAAATTTCGCGCGGCCTTCGCCCTCGTGACGCGAGGAAGCCCCCGGGCCTTACGGCCACCGGGGGCTTCGGCGCAGCCGTCGCTGCGGATCAGAGGAAGTAGATCCGCGCGGTGAAGAGGGCGTGGGTGCTGAGGAGCGAGGCATCCACCTCGATATCCGGCTGCTGCCCTTCCGGCTCCGGATCGAACTCGACCTCCGGCTCGCCCAGGTCGACGTAGTTGAGCTGCGCTTCGATCCCGAGGCTGAAGTTCGGGGTGAGGAAGGCCTCGCCGCCCACCGCCGCGCCGATCCAGAAATCGGTGGAGGTGACCTTCGTCGTCTGGGAGTCCTCCTCCTCGCCGAAGCGGACGGACTCCTTCTCCTCGCTCGAACGGAAGATCACGCCGAGCTTCGGCCCGAAGTAGATCCGCGTCCGCTCCTCCACCGGCACCGACCAGGCGATCCCGCCGCCGAGGCGGAAGGCGCTGGTGTCGAGCTCGAAGCTCTCGCGATCCCCTTCGAAGGAGAAGGTCTCCTCGGCGCTGGTCGCCAGGTAGCCGAACTCCGGCTCGATCCGCAGCGCGCCGAACCACATCGGCACGCTCACGTTGGAGAAGCCCACCGGCAGGAAGGTGACTCGCTCGCTGCCCACGAGGTTGATGTTGGCGACGTCGACGCTGCCGCCGATGCCGATCCGGAACGGCTTCTCCTCCTGCGCGGCGGCGGAAAGGGGCAGGGCGGCGAGGAGGGCGGGCAGGGCCCAGCGGGCGATGCGCATCGGGTCGGTCCTTTGCTGTGGGTGTGAGCGCATTCGACAGCCGGGGAGCCGCCCTTGTCGAGCGGGAGCCTGTGAAAAACCCCGCTTCCGCCGCTGGCCGCTTCGGCTAGAGTGCGCGGCTTTCGGGCAGCAGGAGGAGAGCGATGGCAGGCGACGTTCCGGTGGTGCAGGGAGTTCGGTGGGGCGCGGTGGAGGCGGGGATCCGCAAGCGCGGCGGCCTCGATCTCGGCCTCGTGCTCTGCACCTGGCCCGCTGCCTCCGCGGCGGTCTTTACCCAGTGCGAGGCGGCTGCGGCGCCGGTCCTCCTCTCGAAGGCCCGGGTGCGCCGGGGCAAGACCGCCGCCATCCTCGTCAACGCCGGCTGCGCCAACGCCTGCACCTCGGACGGCATGGAGGTCGCAGAGGAGTCGACCGCTGCCGTCGCCGACGTGGCGGGCTGCAAGGAGAACCAGGTCCTCGTCGCCTCCACCGGCGTCATCGGCCAGCGCCTCCCCGCCCACAAGATCGTCGAGGCGATGCCCGCCCTGGTGGGCGACGCCAGCGAGGACGGCCTCGACCGCTTCGCCCGGGCGATCATGACCACCGACACCTTCCCCAAGGTGAGCGGGCGCTCCTTCGGAAAGGCCACGGTCGCCGGCTGCTCCAAGGGCGCCGGGATGATCATGCCGAACATGGCCACCATGCTCGGCTTCCTCGCCACCGACGCCCACGTGCCGCCGGCGGACCTGCGCCTCCTCCTCAAGGCCGTGGCCCACGACACCTTCAACGCCATCACCGTCGACGGCGACACCTCCACCAACGACTCGCTCTTCCTCCTCGCCACCGGCGCCTCCGGCGTGGTGGCGGAGACCGGCTCCCGGACCTTCAAGCAGCTGGAGAAGGCGCTGCGCGAGGTGTGCACCGATCTGGCCACCTCGATCGCCCGCGACGGCGAGGGCGCCACCAAGCTGATCAAGGTGCGGGTCGAGGGGGCCAGGCACGAGCGGGACGCCGACGCCGTGGCCCGCCGCATCGCCAACTCGCCGCTGGTGAAGACGGCGATGCACGCAGCCGACGCCAACTGGGGCCGCATCGTCGCCGCCGCCGGCACCGCAGGCGTCCGCTTCGACGCCGACAAGCTCGAGGTCCGGATCGGGCCCGCGGTGATGTGCAAGCGCGGCGTGGCCACCGCCCCCGAGAACGAGGTGGAGGCGACCCGGCACCTGCAGGGCCGGGAGGTCGAGGTCCTGGTGAAGCTCGGGGCCGGCAAGGCCGCCCGGACCATCTGGACCTGCGATTTCTCGGCGGCGTACGTGAAGATCAACGCCGAGTACCGGACCTGACGGCCCTTCCATCGGTCGCCCGACCGATGGACATACGATCGGGGCGGCCTCGTCGGAGGCAGATCCGGCGCCCCACTTCTGTTGATCCATTGGGCGTGGTCGTGCTATGCGACCCCGCCCTCGCCGTTTTCCGGCTTCGTCCGGAGACCGAGGCAATCACTCACACGCCGGATGGCCGACCAGCGGTGCCCCCGAGAACCCGGGGGTCTGGCGGCACCCACGGCGTGGCGGAAACAACCGAAAGGAAGCACCACGTGGAGACGACCGAGAACATGAACCAGCAGGCGGGCGGCGAGGCCACCGAGTCGATGGCCGCCCCCATGGCAGCCGCTGCTGCCGGCACCACGATCAGCATGAAGGCGCTGCTCGAGGCCGGTGTGCACTTCGGCCACCAGACCCGCCGCTGGAACCCGAAGATGAAGCCCTTCATCTTCGGTGCCCGGAACGGCATCTACATCATCGACCTCCAGAAGACCGTCCGCCTCGCCCGCGGCGCCTTCCGCTTCGTCGCCGAGATTGTCGGCCGCGGCGGCAGCGTCCTCTTCGTGGGCACCAAGAAGCAGGCCCAGGACGTGATCACCGAGGAGGCGAAGCGCTGCAACCAGTACTACGTCACCAACCGGTGGCTCGGCGGCACGCTCACCAACTTCAAGACCGTCAAGCAGGGCATCGACCGCCTCAAGACCATCGAGAAGATGGCCGAGGACGGCACCTACGAGAAGCTGCCGAAGAAGGAGGTCGCCCTCCTCGAGCGCGAGCGCGAGAAGCTCGAGAAGAACATCGGCGGCATCAAGGACATGACCCGCCTTCCTTCGGTGATCTTCGTGGTCGACCCGAAGAAGGAGCACCTGGCGATCCACGAGGCGAACCGCCTCGGCATCCCGGTGGTCGCCGTCGTCGACACCAACTGCGATCCCGAGGGCATCGACTACGTCATCCCGGGCAACGACGACGCCATCCGCTCGATCCGCCTCTTCGCCGGCAAGGTCGCCGACGCCACCCTCGAGGGCATGGCGCGCTACGCCGCCCACCGCCACGAGCGCGGTGACGAGGACACCCGCGAGGCCCGCGAGGGTCGCGAGGACGAGGGTCGTGGCGACCGCCGTGGCCCCCGCGGTGACCGTGGCGACCGCCGCGGTCCCGGTGGCGGCCGTGGTCCCGGTGGCCGTGGCCCCGGTGGCGCCGGCGGCCGTGGTCCCGGCGGCGCCGGTGGCGAGCGCCGTGGCCCCGCCGTCGAGGTGGTGCGCCGTGGCGCAGCTCCCGCAGCAGAGGCGACCGCCACCGAGGGTGGCGAGGGCAGCTCCGAGCAGTCGGAGTAAGCAGCTCCCCTCCTCGCAAGACCTTCGCGACGCGGCCTGCGGGCCGCGTCGCCCGTTTTTCCTTCCTCACCGAAATCTTGAGGTGAAGCATGGCTGAAGTTACCGCTGCTGCGGTCAAGGAGCTCCGCGAGAAGACCGGCGCGGGCATGATGGACTGCAAGAAGGCGCTCGGCGAGACGGGCGGCGACATCGAGAAGGCCGTCGACTGGCTCCGCCAGAAGGGCCTCTCCGCCGCTGCCAAGAAGGCCGGCCGCGCCGCCACCGAGGGCGCCGTCGCCAGCTACATCCACGGCAACGGCAAGATCGGCGTGCTCGTCGAGGTGAACTGCGAGACCGACTTCGTGGCGCGCAACGACGCGTTCCAGGATCTGGTCAAGGACATCGCGATGCACATCGCCGCCGCTGCGCCGGTGGTGGTCCGCCGCGAGGAGCTCCCCGCCGACATGCTCGAGCGCGAGCTCGACGTCTACCGCGGCCAGCTCAAGGAGCAGGGCAAGCCCGAGAAGATCTGGGACAAGATCCTCGAGGGCAAGAAGGACAAGTACTACTCGGACGTCTGCCTCCTCGAGCAGGCCTTCGTGAAGGATCCGGACAAGAAGGTCCAGGACCTGGTCAACGAGGCGGTCGCCAAGATCGGTGAGAACATCACCATCCGCCGCTTCGCCCGCTTCGTGCTGGGCGAGGGCCTCGAGAAGAAGTCCGAGGACTTCGCCGCCGAGATCGCCAAGACCGCCGGCCTCGCGTAAGGCCGCCGTCCAGGGCGAGAAGCGAACGGCCCGCCTCCCTCCGGGGAGCGCGGGCCGTCGTCGTCTCGGGGGAGGTGATCCCGGCCGGTCCCGGGCCACATCTGCAGCCGCGGGAGGGGTGGGGCGGATCGCATCCGGCCAATTCCGGGGGACTGGAGACGATCCGCCCGCCCCTCCTGCAGTTCTACCGCAGCACTGCAGCCAGGCGAAGCCACCCGCCGTGCGGAGGCGGACAGGGGACGGATCGCGCCTTGACCCCCCACGGTGCGCACGCTACAAACCGCCCGCATTGCCAGCGGGGAAAACACAATGGCCGAGCCGAAGTACAAGCGCATCCTCCTCAAGCTCTCGGGCGAAGCGTTGATGGGGGAGGGCAAGTACGGCATCGACACCAACACGCTCTCCCAGATCGCTTCCGAGGTGAAGGAAGTGATCGAGCTCGGCGTCGAGGTCGCCCTCGTCATCGGCGGCGGCAACATCTTCCGCGGCGTCTCCGGCGCAGCCAAGGGCATGGACCGCTCCAGCGCCGACTACATGGGCATGCTGGCCACGGTCATCAACTCCCTGGCGCTCCAGGACGCCCTCGAGAAGATCGACGTGAGCACCCGGGTGCAGTCGGCGATCGAGATGCGCCAGGTGGCCGAGCCCTACATCCGCCGCCGCGCCAGCCGCCACCTCGAGAAGCACCGGGTGGTGATCTTCGCCGCCGGCACCGGCAACCCCTTCTTCACCACCGACACCGCAGCCGCGCTGCGTGCGATGGAGATCCGCGCCGACGTGATGCTCAAGGCCACCAAGGTCGACGGTGTCTACACGGCCGATCCCATGAAGGACAAGAGCGCGCGGCGCTACGCCACCTTGAGCTACATGGACGTGCTCCAGAAGGAGCTCAAGGTGATGGACGCCACCGCGGTGTCGCTCTGCATGGACAACGACATGCCGCTCGTCGTCTTCGACCTCACCAGCCCCGGCAACGTGCTGCGTGTGGTCAAGGGCGAGGACGTCGGCACGCTCGTGGGCAAGATCCCCACGAACATCGCTTGAAGGAGCTTTGAAGCCATGGCGGACGTGATCAACGACTTCAAGGGCCGGGTCGAGAAGACCCTCGACGACCTCCGGCGCGAGCTCTCCAAGATCCGCACCGGTCGCGCCAACGCGGCGATGCTCGACGGCGTGCAGGTCGAGTCCTACGGCGCGAAGATGCCCCTCAACGCCGCTGCCACGGTGAGCGTCCCCGACGCCCGCACCATCGTGATCAAGCCCTATGACAAGTCGCAGATCCCTGCGATCGAGAAGGGGATCAACGAGGCGCAGATCGGCATCACCCCGCAGAACGACGGCACGGTGATCCGCCTGCCGGTGCCTCCCCTCACCGAGGAGCGCCGCAAGGAGATCGCCAAGCAGGTGAAGACCAAGGGCGAGGAGCACAAGGTCGCCGTCCGCAACCTGCGCCGCGACGCCAACGAGTCGGTCAAGGGCCAGACCAAGAACGGCGAGATCTCCGAGGACGACGAGAAGCGCCTTCTCGATCAGGTCCAGAAGGAGACCGACGGCGGCATCGCGAAGATCGACGAGATCGTCGCCAAGAAGCAGAAGGAGGTCATGGAGATCTGATCGGGCCCTTTGCAGGCTCGTGATGTTCTCCCGCGATGGCGGCTCGACGTACCGATCGAGCGGAACGTCTCCTCGACCTGGTGAGCTTCTTCCTCGCCGCAGCCGGAAGGCCTGCGTCGTGGGAGGAGCTCCAGGACGCCTTCCCCGATTATGCGGAAGGCAGCGAGGATGCCCGCCTTCGCAAATTCGAGCGGGACAAGGCCGAGCTCCTCGAGCTCGGCGTGCCCGTCGAGTACCAGCCGCCCGAAGGTGGTGAGCCGGGCGGCTACCTCGTCCCCAGGGACCAGTACTACCTGCGCGATCTCTCGCTCGCGCCCGAGGAACTCACCCTCCTCACCGTCGCCGGCTCCGCTGCGCTGCAGCAGCCCGACTTCCCCTTCCGTGCAGACCTGGCCCACGCCCTCGACAAGCTGCTCTTCGTGCAGCAGGGGGCGACGCGCGCCGTGCAGGCGCCGGTGGTCCACCTGCCGGGGCAGGGGGCGCGGGCGGGTGTGGTCGAGGCGCTCGGTCGCGCGGTGGCTGCCCGCAAAGACGTCACCCTCCGCTACCGATCGTTCCGCGGCGAGGAGACGGCGCGCACGGTGTCGCCGTGGGGGCTCGCGTGGCGGCGGGGGGCGTGGTTCGTCGTGGGGCATTGCCACCTGCGAGAGGGCCCGAGGACCTTCCAGGCGGAGCGGATCCTCGCCCTCGAGGTGAACGCCTCGCGGCCGAAGCAGACCGATTTCGTCGTGCCCCCGGGGTTCGACGTGGCGGCGTACGTGGGCCGGGCGCCGTGGCAGTACGCGGTGCACGGCGCCGAAGAGGTGGAGGTGCGGCTCGACGCCGAGGTGGCGCTGCTGGCGCGGGGGCGCTTCGGCGCCGACGCGCAGGTCGAGGCCCTGGCCGACGGCGCGGTGCGGGTGTTGCTCTCGGTGCGCAACCGCGAGGCGGTGGTGCGCGAGGTGCTCGCGCTGGCGCCGCATGCAGAGGTGATCGCGCCGCCGTCGCTGCGGGCGCAGGTCGAGCGGATCGCTTCGGCGATCGCCGCCGTGCACGAGCGTGAGGCGGGGCCGGTCGAGCGGGTGGCGACGGCGGCGGTAGAGGCACCTGCCGAGAAGCCGGCGGTGAAGGGCACGCCGTCCGCCGGTGCCGTAGAGCTGCAGGAGCGGATCCGCCGGGCTTTGTTCCTGATCCCGTGGGCGGTGCGCCACCGCGGCTGCACCGTCGAGGAGCTCGCCGCTGCGGCGCACCTTACGCCCGACGAGGTGCTCGCCGAGATCGACTTCCTCCGGCTCATCGGCCGCCCGCCCTTCTCGCCGGCGGAGATGGTCGACATCGACGTCATCGACGGCAGGGTCGAGGTCTTCCTCCCGCAGGGGCTCTCCCGGCCGCCTTCGCTCACGCCGCTGGAAGCCGCGGCCCTCGACGCCGCTGCGTCGGCACTCGCCACCGAGGGCGGCGAGGCGCTGGCGAGCGCGCGCCAGAAGCTCCGCGCCGCGGTGCCTCCCGCTGCACGCCCGCGCTTCGACGATCTCGCCGGCCGGGTGCGGCTCGCGCCGGCGGGCCTCGATCCCGAGACCGCGCGGGTGATCGATCGCGCCATCGCCGATCGCCGCGAGCTCCAGTTCACCTACTGGACCGCGGCCCGCGCCGAGGCCTCGCGCCGCACCGTGCGCCCGCTCGAGCGCGTGCTCCACCAGGGCTATTGGTACCTGCACGCCTGGTGCTGCGACCGGCGCGACAGGCGCCTTTTCCGCTTCGACCGCGCCGTCGACTTCGCGCCCACCGATCGCACCTTCGTGCCCCGCGCCATCGACGAGAAGGCCCGCTTCGCCGCGGCCTCCCTCTACGCCCCCAGCGATCGCGCCGTGCCCTGCTCGGTGGTGATCGCCCCCGGCCCCTGGGCCACCGACGAGACCGCCCGCCGCCTCGGCGCCGCCACCTGGCAGCACCGCGGCGACGGCAGCCTGCTGCTCGAGTTGCAGGCCGACGGCAGCGCCTATCCCGTCGCCGCCGTGCTCACCCTTGCTGGCAGCGCCGAGCTCCTCGCTCCGTCTGGCCTGCGCACCCGCGTCGCCGAGGTGGCCCGCGCCGTCGCCCACCGCCACACGTAGCCTGCGTCACGGTGCCGGTGGCCCCTCGAGTACCAGTTCGAGCACCTGGCGCTCGTGCGGGACATCCTCGAGCGGTCCGCACGCCGCGTCTTCGGTCGGCTGGAGGAATGCGCTTTGCAGGATCAGCCGCAGCGGATGGAGCCCTGGCTCGGTCGGCGAAGCCTGATCCCACTCGAGGGTCGCGACATGGTCGGCATGTCCGCGATAGACATACGGGCTCGGGTTCGAACCAAGCTGCACCTGCTCGTCACCACGGAATGCGAGCAGCGCCATTCGCGACTCAGCCGCGACCGCGCCCATCAGCGGTGCGAACCGTAGACGCAGGCGTCGCGGCGTGCTGGACCACGGAATGACGTAGGGGAGCCGCTCGCCGGTTACCGCGTCCTCGAATTCTACCGTTCGGTAGTCGGGCGCAGGGAGTTGGACGAGTGGTTGCTCCTGAACGTCCGGAAACTCGGTGCCGTTGACCATGAGCGCAAACGACCAACCGTGGGTCAGCGGGAGGCCGAGAGGCCGGTTGGGGTCGGAATGCACGGGGTCGACGGCGCGGATCATCGCGAGCAGTGCGCCCGTGTGCGCACCAGTCGGAATGTCCACGGTGGGGACCTCGACACGGAGCCGCAGCTCCTCTAGATCGCCCTGCCGCAGCTGCGTCACGTACGAGAGCGCGGTCTCACCGTCGTAGCGGGCGGGAACAACCCGCCCGTCAACGAGAAACACCAGGCTGACGTCCGTGTGGCTTCCGCTGAATTTCGAGCCGAGCCCCAGGATGGTATCGATGACGATCGGTTCCTCCCCCGTGATCCAGTAGCTCCCGAACCACCGGCCACAATTCGCCTCGGGAGATGGGATGGCCTGGAAGTAATGCTTCGTTGACCGGTTGGGCCCCGAGCGGGGGATGCACTCACATGCAGTCGGCTCTTTGAACGGCGGAGGGGGAGGTGGCCCCCCGCTCCCGCCCACGCCGAGCGAACCACCGGCACCGCCCCCGCCCGAGCCGCCCTCGGCTAGAGAACCAAGGCGGTCGCCTCCGCAGCCAGCGACGAGCGCCAGGACCCATAGGAGGGGAAAAACTCGCAGCTTAGGCCCGCCACTCATGGGGTGTAGTCGTAATCACTGGCGCCGGCCGTGTAGGACTCGCCGTAGTGGACGCCCTGGATGGAGACGTAGACCGGAGGCACGGCCTTCTGCTCCCAGAGTAGCACCTCGACCGATACCTGATCCGTATCGTGAGCCTCCGCGTAGCCGGGGATTGGCGTCCCGTCGACCGAAGCCAGGATGTCTACCCAAAGGTAGTTGTCCCGGGGGACATCGCGGGTGCAGGGATAGGGCAGCGGAACCGGGCCGGGCGCGTAGCAAATGGCAGGTTCGGTCGGCGAATAGCTCGCATCGAACTCGATCGTCGTACCCGTCGCGAGGACGGTCTCGCACGGACCAATGACGGAGCAGGGAACCGAGAACGTATCAGTCCGGAGCCGGCCCTCGACGCGGTACAGCGGCGGGACGGCTCCTCCGTCGTCCGGGAGGATGATCGATCGGTGCGTGTACTGGGCGGGATCGAGGCATCCGTCGTGCACGCAGATGTCGATGCCGGCGACTTTGACGGTGCCGCTCTCGCCACCGAGCATGCGCAGCACGACCGCCTCAGCCTCGTGGAACTTGCCGTCCTTGTAGTAGTAAGGCTTGCCGAGAACCTCGACGTTGAGCTCGTAGCCGACGACGACACCGCTCTTCAGGACCGGCAGCGCGTTGAATTGCGTCTGCATGTGGTTGACGAAATCAGCGAGCGTCAGGAATTCGGGCCCGGTGGCAGGAAGCGTCACGAGACCGTTTACGCCCCGCGCATCGACAATGAAGGTTCCAGCCGGCCCGAAGCTCGTCTGGACCTCCTTCATCGGATACCAGGTCTCAGGGTCGGAAGCGAAGGCCGAGGCGGGGAGGGCACACACACACACACACATGCAGATCGCAGTCAACAGCGTTCTCATCGTCTTCTCCGGTCGTAACTGAAGCGGGCACCGTGAGTCTCGCATGTGCACTCGTCTGCTACGCAACGCCCCGGAAAGGGGCAGTTGGCAGCGTGGGATAGAGGCGGCTCGGCAGTTCGAGCCACGCTTCGCCGGCCCCATTACCTCCGCAAAGTCGTGACCCCTCCCGTGCATCGACATGCGGCTGTTTGCAGTTTTCTCCAGCGTCAGGCCTCTTCGTCATCCGTCAGATTCACGCGCCCGATGGGCCGGATGACGCGCGCGACGGAGCGAAGAACTCTCGGTTCGCACGGGTCCTCCGTCTGCCACGCCAGGCATTCCAGCGTCAGCGTCCACACCTGCTCGATCCGCTCCTCCATCGGCGAGAGGGGCGGTGTCGCGGCACCTGCGGGGCGCTGCCGCTCGCGTATGACGCGGACCGTGCGAGGCCTGCCCGAACGTTCGTCGCTCACGTTTTGGAGGATAGCGCACGAGCCGACCGGCAGCAGTGTCCTCGTCTAGTTGCACCTGGGCAGGCGGCCGGCTCGTCCGCCGAGGGCCTCGCCGACGCGGCGGAGCAGCTGCCGGGTCTGCGCCTCGTGGGGCTGCAGGTCGGTCTCGAAGAGTGCTGGGGGCACCAGTGCCGCCAGCCCGTCGAGCCTCTCGACGTGTGCGGCCAGCGCCTCGTGCAGATCGGCGGCCGACGGCGGGCAGCGCTTCGCCGCCTCGGTGAGCAGCCAGAGCTGCTCGTGGATCCCGCGGATCACGAGGAAGGCCCGGTCGCGCACCGCGTCTGGCTGGCCGGCGCAGGCGCGGGTCGTGCGCTGCCCGGCGCCGTGGCAGTCGTAGACCACGCAGCCGCCGCATCCACGCGCGGCGAGCTCGGCGTGGATCGCACAGCGATCGTCCCCGGTGAGGTTGGGGCAGCGCACCCCCGCCGGCTTGTCGAAGGCGAAGTCCTCGCCCCGCTCGAACGACGGCGCCACGCAGCAGAGGGCTGCACAGGCGGCACAATCGGCGACGAGATCGGAGGGACGAACCACGGGAACACCTCGGCGCGCCGGCGCGCACCCGGCGGGCGTACCGCGGAACGCCCTGGTTGAAAAGGGCAACGGTCCTTGCGCAGCGGCACGGCGGGCCTAACGGCAGACGAGCCGGGAGGTTCCCATGAGCCTGCACAGCTGGCGGCGGCCCGACGCAGCGAAGAGTCCCCTCGAGGGGCCGGTGGCGATCCTCGGCCTCGGCGACGTCCACCGCGGAGACGACGGGCTCGGACCCGCGGTGATCCGGCAGCTCCGCGCGCGCTACCTCTTCGACGAAGACGCCGTCCGGATCGGGGACGAGAGCGCACCCGGTTTCGACTTCGGCACCTTCTTCGCCGGCGTACGGGCGGTGATCCTCATCGGCGCGGTCCACGACGCGCTCGAGGGCCCGGGCACGCTGCGCTGGTTCCGGCGGGACACCTTCCGTGCACCGGGCCCGCGCCGCGCCCTCGAGCGCTTCGGCGATCTGCAGGATGACTTCCTCCTCCTCGGCGCGGTTCCCGGATGCCTCGATGCGACGACCGGCCTGACGCCGCAAGTACACGCGGCGGTGCCGCTCCTCGTGCAGGGGGCGATCGTCGAGCTGGAGCGGCTCGGGGTGCGGGCGAGGCAGCGTCGCGGCGCGAAGGGCGAGGCCGGGCCCACCCAGAAGCACATCTAACGCCGTCGTGCGCACCCGCGACAGGGGCGGGCGCGCGAGGCGGGGCGGGGAGGCGGCGAGCCGCAGCGAAGGCTCGCCGCCTCTTTTTTTTCTCCAACGATTCGCGTCGGTTGGGCGCCGCGAGGTGGCCTCCCCAACGCTGACCCTCGTTCCGGGGTGGAGCCGTCTTTCGCGAATGGAGCGAGGCTGGGGACTCCAGCCACCCGCAGCCCACGGAGCGAACGATGCCCGGCAGGCGCATCGACATCACCGGCGTCGTGCAGGGCGTGGGGTTCCGCCCCTGGGTCGCCAGAATCGCCAGGGCCCAGGGACTCGTCGGCAGCGTCCGCAACCACGCCGCCGGGGTGACCATCGAGGCCGCCGGGAGCGACGAATCCCTCGCCCGCTTCCTCGAGCGCTTGCGCCACGAGGCGCCGGCGGCGGCGCGGCTCGAGCGCATCACCGATGCGCCGGCGAACGTGGTGGCGGCGGACTTCGCCATCGTCGCGAGCGGCGCCGGCCAGAAGCGTGTCTCGGTGCCGCCCGATCTCGCCACCTGCCCCGACTGCCTCGCGGAGATCCTCGACCCCGCCGACAGGCGCCACGGCTACGCCTTCACCAACTGCACCGCCTGCGGGCCGCGCTTCACCGTCGCGGTGGACGTTCCCTGGGATCGCCCGAACACCTCGATGGCGGGCTTTCCGCTCTGCGCCGACTGCGCCAGCGAATACGGCGACGAAACCGACCGGCGCTACCACGCCGAGCCCATCGCCTGCCCAACCTGCGGCCCGCGCCTCTCCCTCCTCGACGAGCGCGGCGCGGCGATCCCCTGCGCCGATCCAATCGCCGAAGCCGCCACCTGCCTGCAGAACGGCGGCATCGTCGCCATCAAGGGCCTCGGCGGCTTCCACCTCGCCTGCGACGCCACCAACGAAGAGGCGGTGCTCCAGCTCCGCCAGCGCAAGCACCGCGAGGCGAAGCCCCTGGCGGTGATGGTGGCGGGCCCCGACGAAGCCACCGACCTCGCCTTCCTCGGCGACACCGAGTGGGCCCTGCTCCAGTCGACGGAGCGCCCCATCGTCCTCGCCAGGCGCCACCGCAACAGCAGGCTCGCGCCCTCGGTGGCGCCGGACACGCAGCTGGTCGGCCTGCTCCTGCCCTACACGCCGCTCCACCACCTGCTCGTCGCCAGCGTGGGCCTGCCGCTGGTGATGACCTCCGGCAACCGCGCCGACGAGCCGATCGCCATCGACAACGACGAGGCGGTGCGGCGGCTCTCCGGCATCGCCGACCGCTTCCTCGTGCACGACCGCCCCATCGCTTCCCGCTGCGACGACTCGGTGGCCCGGGCGATCGCCGGGGCGCCGGTGGTGATGCGCAGGGCCCGGGGCTGGGTGCCGCGGGCGATCCCGCTGCCCGCCGCCGTCACCCAGCCGATCCTCGCCTGCGGCGCCCAGCTCAAGAACACCTTCTGCCTCGCGGTGGGCGACCAGGCGGTGCTCGGTCCGCACGGCGGCGATCTCGACCACCTCGAGGCCTTCGCCGCCTGGGAGGAGGCGATCGATCGGATGGAGCGCTTCCTCGGCGTCCGACCCGAGGTGGTCGCCCACGATCTCCACCCCGACTACCTCTCCACCCGCTACGCGGAAGGAAGGCCCGGCCGGCGCATCGCCGTGCAGCACCACCACGCCCACGCGGCGGCGGCCCTCGCCGAGCACGGCCTCGAGCGCGCGCTCGCCCTCACCTGGGACGGCACCGGCCTGGGGCCCGACGGCAGCGCCTGGGGCGGCGAGCTCCTCCTCGCCACGCGGGCTTCCTTCGAGCGGGTGGCCACCTTCCGGCCGGTGCGCCTCGCCGGCGGCGAGCGGGCGATCCGGGAGCCGTGGCGGGTGGCGCTGGCGCTGGTCGACGACGCGATGCCGCACGCGCCGCTGGAGAAGCTCCTGCCCCACGTCGCCCCCCGCGAGATCGAGGCGGTGCGGCAGCTCCTCCGGGCTGGCGTGAACAGCCCCGCCGCCCACGGCGTCGGCCGCCTCTTCGACGCAGCAGGGAGCCTCGTCCTCGGCCTCGACCACGCCCGCTACGAAGGGCAGGTGGCGATGGCGCTGGAGACCGCCGCGGATCCCTGGGAGCGGGCCCACTATCCCTTCGCGATCCTCGACGCGGCGATGCCCTGGCAGATCGATCTGCGCGAGGGCGTGCGGGCGCTGGTGAGCGATCGCCTCGCCGGCCTCTCGGCGAAGCTCCTCGCGGCGCGCTGGCACGAGACCCTCGTCGCTGCAGGCGCCGCCGTGGTGCGCCGGGCGCTGGCCCATTACGGCTCGATGCCGGTGGTGGGGAGCGGCGGCTGCTTCCAGAACGCCCGGCTCGCCGCCGGGATCCGCACCGCCCTGGGGGGCAGGCTTTCGTTGCACCGCGAGGTGCCGCCGGGAGACGGCGGCATCGCGCTCGGACAGGTGGTCGTCGCCGCAGCGGCGATCGCCGCGAAATAGGGGGAGGAACCATGTGCCTCGGTGTGCCCGGCAAGGTGCTGCAGATCGACGGGATGGATGCCACCGTCGACTTCTTCGGCATGCGCAAACGGATCCGCTTGGACATCGTCGACGTGCCGGTCGCGGTGGGCGACTACGTCCTCAACCACGTCGGCTTCGCGATCCGCCGCATCCCCGAGGAGGACGTCGCGGAGACGCTGGCGCTCTTCGACACCATCCTCGGCGGACCCGAACCCGAAGACGACCTGATGGTCGCCGACGTCCTCGGCGAGATCGACGCAGCGGGCGAGAGCCCGACGAACGACTTCCGCAGCACCGGGGGCGCGCCCGACGCGTGTCCCGTCTTCCTCCCGCAGCAGCCGCAGAAGGAGAGCAGCGATGAATGACCTGCAGCAGCTCCGCTTCCGCGACCCCGCGCGCGCCGAGGCGCTGGGCGAGGCGATCCACGAGGTCTGCTCCGAGATCGGCCGGGATCCGATCACGCTGATGCACGTCTGCGGCAGCCACGAGCAGGCGATCGCGCGCTTCGGCCTGCGCACGGGCCTGCCCAAGAATCTCGACGTGATCATGGGCCCCGGCTGCCCGGTCTGCATCACCGATCTGCCCGAGGTGGACGAGGGCGTGGCGCTCGCGCTGCAGGGGGTGAAGGTCTGCACCTACGGCGACATGCTCCGGGTGCCGGGGACGTCGCTCTCCCTCAACGACGCCATGGCCCGCGGCGGCAACGTGGCGGTGGTCTACAGCCCCTCGCAAGCAATCGAGATCGCCCGCAAGACGGAGGAGCAGGTGGTCTTCTTCGCCACCGGCTTCGAGACCACCGCGGTCACCACCGCTGCGGCGCTCCTCGCAGGCGACGTGCCCGAGAACTTCTCGATCCTCTCGGCCCACAAATACATTCCCCCGGCGATGGAGATCGTGGCCACGATGCCCGGCTCGCGGATCGAGGGTTTCCTCGCTGCGGGGCACGCAGCGGCGATCACCGGCAGCGGCCTCTTCGAGCCGCTGGCCCGGAAGCACCGGATGCCGATCGTGGTGGCGGGCTTCGAGCCCCTCGACATCCTCGCCGCCGTGCTCGAGCTCCTGGTTCTGGTGCGCGACGGCAGGAACGAGGTGGCGAACCTCTACCCCCGCTGCGTCTCGGCGCAAGGGAACCTGCCGGCGCAGAAGATCCTCTGGCAGGTCTTCGAGCTGGAGCAGGGCTGGTGGCGCGGCATCGCCGACATCCCCGACGGCAACCTCCGGCTCCGCGACACCTACGCCCATCTCGACGCACGCAAGCGCTTCGACATCGACATCAAGAAGCTCTGGAGCCACGCGCCCCACGAGCTGGCGGCGCAATGCGTCTGCGGCGACATCATGGCGGGCAAATGCCAGCCCACCGACTGCGGGCTCTACGGGACGAAGTGCACGCCGGACGCGCCGGTGGGCGCGTGCATGGTCTCGAGCGAGGGCGCCTGCCGCATCTGGCAGCAATACGGCGGCAGGCCGGATCTCTCGGAGGTGGGGTGATGGGCGAGACGATCGTTCGCAAGGAGGGCGCAGGCGGCAAGGCGATGCGCCGCCTCATCGAGTCGGTCTTCGTCGAGGGGCTGGCCAAACCCGTCGACGGCATCGGCCTCGCCGCCCTCGACGACGGCGCGGCGCTGCGGGTCGGCGACCGGCACCTCGTCGTCACCACCGACTCCCACGTGGTGAAGCCGATCTTCTTCGCCGGCGGCGACATCGGCAGGCTCTCGATCTCGGGCACGGTGAACGACCTGGCGATGATGGGCTGCACCGAGCCGCTGGCGCTCACCTGCGCGGTGATCCTCGAGGAGGGATTCAAGCGCAGCGACCTCGAGCGGATCCTCCGCTCGATGCGCGAGGCGGCGGACGAGGCCGGGGTGACGGTGGTCACCGGCGACACCAAGGTGATGGGCAGGGGGGAACTCGACGGCATTGCCCTGAACACCACCGGCGTCGGATTCGTGCAGCGGCCCGTTCCCGACAACGGCCTGCGGCCCGGCGACAGGATCATCATTACCGGCACCGTAGGCGATCACGGCTTCACCATCCTCACCGCCCGGCACGGGCTCGCGCTCGAGGGCGACCTGCGATCCGACGTGGCGCCGATCAACGGGCTCGTCGCCGCGGCGCTTGCTGCAGGCGGCGAGGACGTGGTGGCGATGAAGGATCCCACCCGCGGCGGCCTCTCCTCGGCGCTCCACGAGATGGGCGGCAAGAGCCGGGTCGGCATCCTGCTCCGCGAGCCCGATCTGCCGGTGCGGGCGGAGGTGCGGGCGGCCTCGGAGCTCCTCGGGATCGATCCGCTGGTGGCAGCCAACGAGGGCAAGGCGGTGATCGGCGTGCGGCCGCAGGCAGCCGACCGGGTCCTCGCCGCGCTGCGGGCCCATCCGCTGGGGCGCGAGGCGGCGATCGTGGCCACCTGCATCGAGGAGCGGCCCGGCAACGTGATCCTCGACACCGGCTTCGGCAAACGGCTCCTCGCCGAGATCGAGGGTGATCCGATGCCGCGGATCTGCTGAGGGGGCCATGCACGAGTACTCGATCGTCGAAGCGATCATCGGGCGGATCGAAGAGGAGGTCCGCAGGCAGAACGCCACCGCGGTCCACCGGGTCGAGATCCGGGTGGGGGATCTCGCCGGGGTGGAGCGGGAGCTCCTCGCCTCCGCCTGGGAGACGTTCAAGGCGGGGAGCTGCTGCGCCAACACGGCGCTGGTGATCCACGGGCGCGCGGCGCGGTGGGGCTGCAGCGGCTGCGACCGGAGGATCGAGGCGGGTGGCGACCTGCAATGTCCAACGTGCGGCGGAGCGGCCCGCCTGGTGGAGGGCGCCGAGCTTCTCCTCGAGCGAATCGAATTGGAGGTGGCCTGATGTGTACCGACTGCGGATGTGGCGACACCGAGCTGGTGCCGGTCGAGGTGCACGAGCGGATCCTCGCCGGCAACGATCGCGACGCGGCCCACAACCGGGCGCATTTCGTCGAGTACGGCGTCTTCGCCGTGAACCTGATGGGCTCCCCCGGCGCCGGGAAGACGGCGCTGCTGGAGGCGACCGCCAGGGCGCGGCCGGGGACGAGGATCGGCGGGGTGAGCGGCGATCTCGCCACCGACAACGACGCACGGCGGCTTTCGGCGGCGGGGATCCGTGCGGCGTCGATCACCACCGGCACCGCCTGCCACCTCGACGCGAAGATGGTCCACCACGCCCTGCACGACGTGGCGCTGGCGGACCTCGATCTCTTCTTCATCGAGAACGTGGGCAACCTCGTCTGCCCGGCGATCTACGACCTCGGCCAGGCGGTGAACGTGGTGGCGCTCTCGGTGACCGAGGGGGAGGACAAGCCGCTCAAATACCCGGTGATGTTCAAGGCGGCGGATCTCGTCCTGCTCACGAAATGCGATCTCCTTCCCCACCTGCAGGTCGACGTGGAGCGGATCCGCGAGGGGCTGGCGAAGGTGATGCCCGAGCCGCGGCTGATCGAGATCGCCGCCACCACCGGCCAGGGGATCGACGAGTGGGTCGCCTGGCTCGAGGAGCGGGCGCTGGCGTCGGGGATCCGCCGGGCGGGCTGATGGCGTACGGACCGGTGCGGTTCCCCGCACTATCGGCGACTGGCGCCGCGATGCGAATCTGCGCTCGTACTCGCGGTCTCGGGAGCCGTGCATGCGCCAGCTCGTCCCCTTCGTCTCTGCTGCTCTCTTCGCCGTCGTGGTCGCTGGCTGTGGCGCAGCGGATCCGATCTGTGGCGACCAGCTCGGCCATGGCTGCGGCGCGGGAACCGGCGGCGGCGGTGGTGACGATGGTGGCGGCGAGGACGACGGCTACGGCCAGCGCTGCCAGGCTGCCTGTGATCACCTCGCGAACTGCGGCGCGGCGCTCGGTGTGAACCGCGGCGATTGCTACAGGGCCTGCCACGCCGAGTCGATCGACGAGGCGACCATCGCCTGCTTCTCCGTGGTGCAGTGCACGCTGCAGGCCTTCTATGCCTGCAACCCGATCCCCGCCAGCGCCGCCTGCGTGGCGGCCTGCGCCCACGTCTACGACGACTGCGGTCATTCCCTCGGCAACCCCGGCTTCGATCGCACCACCTGCGAGCGCATCTGCACCGACGACGCCGATGCGACCGCCGAGCTGACCGATTGCCTCGCGGGCTACGACTGCACCGACGCCGGGCTGCGGAACTGCTTCCTCCTCTGAAGCGTCGCTTCAGCCCGCGCGGTGCCGCTCCGCCCAGCGCTCGAGCAGCTCGCGCTCGCGACCCGAGGTGAGGTCGTTCACGATGGGCACGCCCACCTTTCGTCCCTGCGGTTGCGGCACCTGCTGCAGCCAGGCCCAGGTGTCGCGGGCCGTCTCGGCGAGGGGCCGGAAGCGCAGGCCGTGGGCGATCGCCTTGCGCACGTCCCGGCGCATGAAGCCCTGCGCCTCCGGCGGGATCCAGAAGGGCACGCCGTCCATCGGCCTCGTCCCCTCGGCAGCCAGGAACTCGTGTGAAACCCAGACCGGCTGCGCGTCGCTGCCGAGCGCCGTGCCGAGCGTGCCGAGGAATTCGCCGAAGCGATGGGGCCGCACCGGGCCGGTGGCGTTGAAGGCGCCGGCGGTGCCACGCGCCGCGGCCTCCACCAGCCATGCGGCGAGATCGCGGACATCGATCAGCTGCAGGGGATCGCGCGGCATGCCGGGGGCGAGGAAGGCGTCGCCCGCCGCTACGCGCCGCACCCAGTGGTTGAATCGGTCGACCTGATCCCAGGGGCCGACGATGAGCCCTGCGCGCGCCTGTAGCGCCCGGCCCGGGAAGTGCTCCTCCACCACCTGCTCGCACGCAGCCTTGAGCGCGCCGTAGTCCCGCGGAACGTCTTCGGAGGCGGGGTCCTCCAGCACCGCGAGCGGCGCATCCTCGGCGAGGTCGGGGGTGACGAGGTCCGGGTAGACGGAGAGGCTGGAGACGAAGACGTAGTGGCCCACGCTTCCTGCGAGGAGCGCCGCGCTCTGTCGGACGACGCGGGGGACGTAGCCCGAGGTGTCGATCACCGCGTCCCAGCTCCTGCCGCGCAGGGCATCGAGCCTGCCGTCCCGATCGCCGTGGAGCTCCTCCACCTGCGGAAAGAGGCCGGGCGTCGTACCGCGGGTGAAGGTGGTGACCTCGTGGCCACGCTCGAGGGCGGCTTCGACGACGTGGCGACCGAGAAAGATGGTTCCGCCGAGGACGAGCAGGCGCATGGGGCGACCTCCTGGCCCCGAGCATAAGCGCCGCCCGCCTCAAGTGGAGATATGGGGCACCAACACGGTCAGGAACGTCGTCACCACGACGAAGACGGCGGCGACGACGATCAACCCGCCGCGTGTATGCAGGTCGTCGATCTTCGTCGAGACGCCGGCGAGGAAAAGCGTCGCCGCATAAAGCACGAGCATCAGGACGAAGTTGGTGGCGATCGCGTTGGCGAGCTTGCCCTTCTCGATCGCCGCCTCTGCCTCGTCGGCGAGGCCGGCCGCCTGCTGTGCGGCGAGGGGCCGGTAGGAGGGGAGGAGGAAGGGGGAACCCGGCGGAACCGGCGGCATCCCCGCCTCCTCCTCCACCCGGGCCAGGTCGGCCCACTCCTCGAAGGCGGGGCGGAACTCCTCCCGGAAGCGGCGCTGGAGAAAGCCCGCGAGCCGGCGATCCTCCTGGCTGACGGCAGCAAGCCACTGGGTCCAGAGCGCGACGTCCACCTGCGCCTGCGCCGACGCCCGGGTCGAGGCCCGGAGCGATTCCGCCCGGAGCGTGCCGCCCCGGACGAATTCGATCGCCTGGATGCTTCCCCACCAGGCCGAGCGCCAAGCGCAGAAGGCGGAGCCCAGCGCGGCTAGGCCGAGGATCACCGTGGCGATGATCTCGAGCAGATGCTTCCGGCGCTCGTAGGCGTCGCTGGTGGGAACGTAGGCTGCCATGGCGATCCCCCGGGCGCCCCGGGGGCGGGGCGCGGGGTAGCGATGTGCACGGGACGGCTGCGGTGCAGCCCCTCGGCTCCTCGGGCCTGCGTGCAGTTCTTGCCGCCGACCTTCTCGACGCCCAGAATCGCCTCGAAAGAGGTGTTCGATGCGTCGTTTTCTCCCTGCATTCCTGGTCGTCGCCGCCTGCGCGGGCACACCCGAGGCAGCTGCCACGCCGGATCCCTGCGACACGCTCGAGGGGGCGAGCTTCGCCTCGGCGGAATTTCTCCCCGGCGGTCTCTCGGAGCCGGGGCGCCCGCCGATCCCGATGCGCTGGACCATCGAATTCCGCGACGGCGCCTTCGCCTGGATCTACACCGACATCGCCGAGTCGGGACCCTACACCTGCAAGGACGGCGTCGTGCAGGCCAGCAGCCCAGCCGGCGACCGCGAGGGCAAACTCGAGGGGGACGAGCTCCTCTGGCAGGGGAAGCGCTACGTGCGGGTGGCCCCGGCGGAAGCGCCGGGCCACCAGCACGAGCACGAGTAGCCGCTATTCGGCGGGCGCCGCCGGGACGAGCTCCTGCTGCGGCGCCCCGTCGTCGTCGGGCTTGCGGGCGAAGCGCCCCTGCAAGTCGGCGAAGAGCGAGTACGCCACCGGCACGATGAGCAGCGTGATCAGCAGCGAGAGCAGCTGGCCGCCGACGATCACCTTGGCCAGCGCCGCGCGGGAAGCGGCGCCTGCGCCCTGCGCGATGGTCATCGGCGCCATCGCCGCGATCAGCGTCAGCGTCGTCATCAGGATCGGCCGGAGCCGCGCCCGGTTCGCCTCGAGGATCGCCTCCCGCAGGCCCATCCCCCGCTCGATGAGCTGGTTGGTGTAGTCGACCTGGAGGATGCCGTTCTTCTTCACGATGCCGAGCAGCATGAAGAGGCCGAACGCCGAATAGACGTTCAGGGTCTCGCCGGTGAGGATGAGCGAGAGGAGCGCGAAGGGCAGGGTGAGCGGCAGCGCGAGCAGGATCGTCACCGGGTGGAGGAAGCTCTCGAACTGCGCCGCCAGCACCATGTAGACGAAGACCAGCGAGAGGACGAGGGCCATGGCGAAGTCCGACGCGGTCTCCTCCATCGCCTCGGCGGTGCCCACGAATTTCACGTCGTAGCCCGGCGGCATCTCCAGCCCCTGCACCAGCTCCTTCGCCCGCGCCACCGCGTCGCCCAGCGCCACGCCGGGGGCGGGGTTGGAGGAGACGAAGACCTGGCGCACGCCGTCGAGGCGGAGGATGAGCGTGGGCCCCTTCGCCTCCTCGAGCCTGGCCACGTTCTCCAGCGGCACGGTGCCGCCGCTGGCGGTGCGCAGGGGGAGCTGCCCCACCGCCTCGATCGAGTCGCGGTTGGCGTCCTTCACCCGCAGCCAGACGTCGTAGCGCTCGTCGCCCTCGCGGTAGGCGGAGACGATCTCGCCGCCGACCATGGTGCGCAGCGATTCGGCGACGGTGCGGGCGTCGATGCCGAGGTCCGCTGCCTTGAAGCGGTCGAGGACGACGCGCACCTCGGGGAGGCGATCCGCCGCGGGGCTGAAGACGTCGACGAAGTGGGGATCGCCGCGCATCTCCTTGACCAGCCTGCCCACGTATTCTTCGAGGCGGGGCAGCTCGGGCCCGCGCAGGCCGAAGCGGAGCTTGCCGCCGTAGCCGCCGCCGCCCAGCCCCACGTTGCCCAGCGAGCGAACGGTGGAGCGGAGGTCCGGGTACTTCGAGAAGATCCCGCGGGCGGCGAGCATCGCCTCCTCCTGCGAGACGTCCCGGTCCTCGAGGGGATGCATGCCGACGTAGACCGTGGCGCGCGTCGCCACGCCCGATCCGCCGCGGGTGTCGCCGATCGAAGCGAGCACGTCCTTCACGCCCGGGACCTCGGCGATCTGCGGCTCGATCGCCGCGAGGATGGCGTTGGCCGCGTCGAAGGAGGTGCCGGTGGGCAGCTCCACCGAGACCTCGAACTCGCTCTGGTCGTCCTCGGGGACGAAGTCCTTCTTCACCAACGAAAAGAGCGGCACCGTGGAGGCCACGATGAGGAGCGAGATCCCCACCACCACCAGCCGGTGATCGAGGGACCAGCGCACCATCCGCACGTAGTGCCCGTCGAGCCAGCCGCTGATCCGATCCGGCAATGCCTTCCAGCCGGTGCGCTCGACGTGCTCGACCTCGTGTTTGCCGAGGAAGCGCGAGGCGAGCATCGGGGTGAGCGAGAGCGAGATGAAGAGCGAGACCAGCACCGCCACCGCCACGGTGACGCCGTACGAGGAGAAGAGCCTGCCCACCTGCCCGGTCATGAAGGCGACGGGGAGGAAGATCACCACCAGCGAGAGGGTGGTGGCGGTGACCGCCAGCGCGATCTCCTTCGTGCCGTCGATGGCGGCGCGGAACGCCGGGATCTTCCGCTCCACCATGTGGCGGTGGATGTTCTCGATCACCACGATGGCGTCGTCGATGACGATGCCCACCGCCAGGGTGAGGGCGAGCAGGGTGATGTTGTTGAGGGTGAAGCCCAGCGCCTTCATCGCCGTGAAGGTGGCGACGAGGGACGCCGGGATCGCCACAGCGGCGATGAGCGTGGAGCGGAGCGAGCCCATGAAGACGAGCACCGCCAGCGAGGCGAGGATGCCGCCCATCACCAGGTGGAAGCGCACCTCGTTCGCGCTCTCCTCGACGAAAACCGAATTGTCGCGGAGCACGAGCACTTCGCTGCCCGCAGGGAGCGAAGCCTTCACCAGATCGAGGCGCTCCTTGATCGCATCCGCGGTGGAGACGAGGTTGGCGCCGCTCTGCTTCTGGATGGTGAGGGTCACCGCCTCGCGGCGGTTGAGGCGGGAGACGCCGCGGGGCTCCTCGGTGCCGTCCTCCACCGTGGCCACGTCGCGCAGCAGCACCGGCGCACCGGCGCGGGTGGTGATCACCAGGTCGCCGAAGCCCTTCACGTGCTCCACGCGGGCCATGGTGCGGAGCACGTCCTCGCGGGCGCCGCGGGTGAGGCGGCCGCCGGGGATCTCCACGTTCTGCGCCTGGAGCGCCCGCTTCACGTCGGGGGCGGTGAGCTCGTAGGCGGCGAGGCGCTGCGCGTCGAGCCAGACGTTGACGGCGCGCCTGCGGCCACCTTCGATGGTGACCTGCCCCACGCCGGGGGCGGTGGAGAGCAGATCCTTCACCCGGGTCTCGGCGAACTCGGTCAGCTCCCGCAGCGACTGCGGGCCGCTGATCGCCACCGCGAGGATCGGCGTCGCCTCCGCGTCGAAGTTGGAGACGAAGGGCGGATCCGTCCCCTCGGGCAGGCGCCCCAGCACCGTCCCCAGCTTGTCGCGGACGTCCTGCACGGCGACGTCGGGATCGCGCTCCAGCGAGAAGGTGATGATGATGAAGGAGAAGCCCTCGCGGTTGATCGAGCGCATCTCCTCGATGCCGGAGATGGTGTTGAGCTGCTCCTCGATCGGCTGGGTGACGGCGCTCTCCACCTCCTCCGGGCCCGCGCCGGGCAGGGCGGTGAAGACGGTGACGGTGGGGTATTCGACGTCGGGGAGGAGATCGACGCCGAGCTGCCGGTAGGAGATGAGGCCGAGCACCACCAGCGCCACCGAGAGCATGGTGGCGAAGACCGGTCGCTTGACCGAGAGCTCCGCGAGGTTCATTCGGCGGCTCCCGTCTCGACCACCTGCACCGGGGCGCCGTCGAAGAGGCGGGCGATGCCGGTGACGATCACGCGGTCGCCTTCCGCCAGCGCCCCCTGCACCAGCGCGTCGCCCTCGCGCTTGCGCAGCACCTCGACCTTGCGCTCGGCGGCCTTGCCGTCGGCGAGCACGTAGAGCTTGGTCACGCCGGCGAGCGAGCTCACCGCCGTCTCGGGCACCGCGAAGACCTGCTCGTCGTTGCCGAGGAGGATCCGCGCCCTGGCGAAGAGGCCCGCCTTCAGCCTGCCGTCCTCGTTGGCGAAGACCGCCTCGACCGGGAAGGTGCGCGACTCGGCAGCCACCAGCGGACCGACGCGGGAGACCTCGCCCTGCCGCGTGCCCCCGGAGGCATCGACCTCGACGTCCACGCGCATCGCGCGCTGCACCTCGCCGGCGTAGCGCTCGGCCACGTCGCCCCGCATCTTCAGCGGGTGGGTCACCACCACCACCGCGACCGCCTGGCCCGCCTTCACGTATTCGCCGACCGAGACCATGCGGCGCGCCACCACGCCCTGCACCGGCGAGCGGATCGACGCGTCGCCGAGCTGCTTGCGCGAGAGGCCCCACGCGGCGCGCCTGCCTTTCGCCTGGGCGAAGCCCGAGCGCGCCTCCTCGAGGGCGCTCTGCAGCGCGGCGTCGGCGACCCGCTCCCTGGTGGCCAGCGCGTCGAGCTCGCCCTGTGCGAGCAGGCCGCGCTTCATCAGCTCCTCGCCGCGGACGAGGTTCCGCTTCGCCTCGGCGAGATCCGCCTCGGCCCGCCGCACCGCCGCGTGCTTCTCCGGCTGGAAGTGGTCGAGACCGTCCTGGCCGACGCCGAGGCGCGCCAGCGCCTGCAGGTAGTCGGCGTGGGCCTGCTCGTTGCGCAGCCGCAGCTCCGAGGCGGCGATCTGCACCAGGGTCCCGCCTGCGTCGACCTTGTCGCCGAGGTCGGCGAGGATCTTCTCCACCCTGCCGTCCACTTCCGCGGAGACGGTGATCTCCTCGGCGCCGCCGAGGGTGCCGGTGAACTCCACCAGCCGCTCGACCTGCTCCGCCGCCACGGGCTTCACCTGCACCGAGACGGGACCGCCCTGCTTGCGGCCGCCGCCGTCGGCGCCGCCGCCGGAGCAGGCGGCGAGGAGGATCAGGGCGAGGGCGATCGGGATCCAGCGAACCAAGTTTGCCTCCAACTCCAGAGCACGTGCTGTGAGCGCCGGCGCGCCGCCATCCTGCCTGCAGCGCCGGCCTCGCGTCGACGAGCGGCCTGCCGGGCGTTCGTTCAGGGAATGCCGCTCCACCTGCCGAGGAGCCGCTCGAGCTGCGCCGCCGCCACCGAGACGTCGAGGGCGCTGCGCACCCGATCGGCCCTGGCGCCGGCGAGCTCCGCCTGCGCGTCGGCGAGCTCGAGCACGTCGCCCAGCCCCGTCTCGTAGCGTCCTTCGGCGAGGCGCAGGCCTTCCGCCGCGGCGTCTTCGCGGCGCTGCGCCGCCTCGAGCCGCGCCCGCGCCTGGTGGAGCGAGAGCCCGCCCGACTCGCCCTCGAGCCGGGCCGAGCGGCGCTGCGCCTCGAGCCGCGCCTGCGCCGCCTCCAGATCCGCGCGGGCGGCGCGCACGCGGCCGAGATCCGCGCCGCCGGTGATGAGCGGCACGGTGAGCTGCACGGTGGCGGTCCATCCCGGCCCCAGATCACCTGGGTCGATGCCGCGGAGCCCCAGGGTCCCGAGGGCGGCGAGCTCCGGGTACCACTCCGCCCAGGCGGCATCGAGGGCCTGCGCCGCCGCCTCCACCCGCGCCCTGGCGGCGACGATCTCCGGCCGCTTCTCCACCGCTGCGTCGAGGGACGCCTGCAGCTCGGAGGGCGATTCGAAGCCGCGGGGCGCCGGCGCCACCAGCTCCGCCTCTGGCGGCAGCGCCGCGAGGCCGCAGGCGTTGGCGAGCTCCGCCCTGGCGATGTCGCGGGCGTTCTCCGCCTGCACCAGCGCGTAGGCGGCGTTCGCTACCTCCACCTCGGCGCGGCGCACGTCGTATTGCGGCCTTAGGCCGACCTCGGCCCGGGCCCGGGCCAGGTCGAGGTGGGCGCTCGCCCGGCGCTCGGCCTCGGCGAAGGATTCGACCAGCTCGCCTGCTGCGACGGCGGTGCGGTAGGCAGCCTCCGCGCCGATGTCGACGAGCTCGGTGGCGAGGATCGCCTCGGCCGCCGCCGCCTCCTCGAAGGCGACCGCCGCCTGGTGGGCGTTGAGCGTCCTGCCGAAATCCCAGATCTGCTGGCGGAGGGTGAGGCCGAGGCCCCAGAGCTCGAACTCCGCCGGGCCGAAGACCCGGCTGGTGGAAGAGACCGGCGATCCGCCGCCGACGCCGCCGCGGCCGGCGGTGACGCCGATCGATCCGCGGGAGGCGAAATAGCTCGCGTCGCCGACCACCTGGGGCAGGAAGGGCGAGAGGGCGATGGCGGAGCGGGCCTTCGCGGCGGCGGCCTCGGCGCGCGCGGCGGCGAGGGTGGGGTGGTCCTCGCCGGCAGCTGCCCTGCATTCCTGCAGGGTGAAGGGCGCCGCAACCACGGGTGTAGGGGCGAGAGAGACCGCCAGCAGAGCGGAGAGGATGATTCCAGCGCGCAACGACGACTCCGCGTGTTCGGGGCTGGCGGGTCGTAACAAGCGCTTGCCCGCACCGCAAGTCGAAGCGGCCCCGGCGGAATCAGCGCGTCGTCGCCCCCACCACCCGGCGCAGGGCCCACGCCGTGCCGGCGCCGTAGGCGAGGTGGGCGAGGAGCGCCTTCACGTGGACGCCCGGCGGATAGCGGTTGGGCCACGACGCGATCCGCAGCAGCGGCAGGATGCCGTTGTCGTTCACCGCCCAGACCAGCGCACCGAAGGCGAGCCCCTGGCCGATCGTCGGCCGGGGCAGCACCAGCGACAGCAGGCCGCCCCAGACGGCGCCGACGCCGAAGTGGACGAGGTTGCCCGCCTGCTTCTTCTGCGCCTTGCTCAGCGAACGACGGCCGAGTCCCCGGGCGATCCGGCGGGCGGTGGTCTCGGTGGCGGGCTCGCCCTTCGCCTCGGGCTCCGGCGGATACTCCGGCTTCTTGCGGGGCTGCGGCCCCTCGGGGATGGAAAGGCGCGGCACCAGCCGGGTCTGCGCCGCGGTCATCACCGCGGTGCCCGCCAGACCGGCGAGCACGCCCTCGCCGACGAGGGCCCAGGGCGGCAGCGTGCTGCGACGGTTGCGGAAGCGTTCGAGCTCCATCGGAAACCTCCCTCGCCCAAGGGTAGGGATCCGACCCGTTCGTGGACTACGCCCTGCCGGCGCCGGTGCGGATGCTCGCCGGATGGACCTGGGAGGCTGGGAGGAATGGGGCCGGCTGCTGGCTGCGGTGGGGGCCGGCGGCGCGCTCGGCCTGCGGGCGGAGCTGCAGGCCCGGCCGGCGGGGCTGCGCACCCACATCCTCGTCGCCGTCGGCTCCGCGGTCTTCTGCCTCACCGCCGGGCCCTTCCTCGACGACGACTTCAGCGATCCGCTCCGCGCGCTGCAGGGCGTCGCCTCCGGCATCGGCCTCGTCGCCGCCGCCACCGTGCTCAAGCGCGAGCGTGGGGTCTCGGGCCTCACCACCGCCGCCTCGATCTGGCTCGCTGCGGCGCTCGGTTGCGACGCCGCGCTGGGCAGACCGCTGCGCGCCTTCGTGCTCGGCGTGCTCTTCGCCGCCTTGAGCCAGCTGCTGCGGGTGGTGGAGCGGCGCTGGCTCGGGCACGACCGCGACAGCCCGCCCTGAAAACGAAGCGGGGCCCCGCCGTTTCGGCAGGGCCTCGTCACGCTGCTGCGATCAGGCCGCCTGCGCCGCGTCCTTCTGCTCGGTGGCTGCTGCCGCCGGGGCCTTGCGGGCCGACTTCGGCTTTGCGTTCCAGATCCGCAGGCAGAGCAGCGCGCCGAGGATCGCGAAGGGAGCGAGGAAGAGCGGCCAATAGCTCCAGCTCCGCGAGGTGAGGAAGCCGAGGGCGAGCGACTGCACCGCGGTGCCGAGGTAGACGAAGCCGTCGATCACGCCGGTGGCGGTGGCGGCGGCGCGGCGTCCGCCGAAGTCCATGGTGGCGGTGCCCGAGAGCAGGCCGTGCACGCCGATCACCGAGAGGCTGAGGAGGAAGACCAGCGCGCCCAGCCACCAGGGGCTGATCGGCAGCACCGGCTGCGCGGCGAGCTTGCGGCCGTCGCCGGCGCGCATCACCGGGGCGGGATCGGGAAGATCGAGCGCGAGCCTCTCGCCGCCGCGGAGCACGGTGGCAGCGATCACGCCCGGGGCAGCCGTCGCGCCGGGGGCGATCCTGCTCGAGCAGGTGCAGGCCGCCGCATCCCAGCCGGAGTCGGTGCACTGCGCGGGGACGCAGGCCACCGCGCTGCGCACGTCGGCCCAGCCCGCGACCTCCTGCCCTGCGATCGCGAGGATCCTGTCGCCGGCGACGAGGCCGCTCTTCGGATCGGCGCTGCCCACCTCGTTGGTCGCAGGGGCGAGGGCGAAGATCATCCCGATCGTGCAGAGGGCGAGGAAGAAGTAGAGCCCCGCGGCGGCGGGGCCACGGCGGCTCTGGAAGAAGAGGTCCGAGACCCAGCCGGCGACGTTGCCGCCGATGACGCCCGCAATGAAGAGCAGGCCGCCCCAGCCGCCCTGGAAGAAGGGGGCGAGGAAGGCGAGGCTCGCCGCCACCGCGAAGGCGCCGCGGCGCCTGCCGCTGGCGTGCGCAGCCAGCAGGCCGGAGACGGCCGCGACACCGAAGCAGGTGAAGAGCAGGCCGAGGTTGTCCCAGGAGCCGCGCATGAAGACGTGCTCCTTCGGCAGCACCCAGACCTCGCTGGCGTAGATCGGGAACCAGTGCATCACGCCGTTGCGGAGCACGCCGGTGCAGAACTCGATCCCGGCCACGGTGAGGATCACCGGGTTGGTCAGGAGGCGGCGGAAGACCTCGCGGGTGGGGAGCGGCGCCGCGTCCTCCTCGCCGGAGGAGGCGTCGCCGGTGTCGAAGTCGGTGAAGCCCGCCTTGCCGGGGCTGTCGCGGAGGAGGAAGAACTCCACCACCGCCATCACGCCGAGAAGGAGCGAGGGCGCGAGGAAGACCACCCACTGGCTGGGCTTGCCCTCCCAGATCTGCGCGGCGGTGCCGAGGAGCCAGCCGTTCACCGTGAAGGCGAGGAAGATGCCCGAGGAGATCATCGTCCCGAAGATCCCCGAGAAGCCGCCGCGCTCGGTGACGTGGAACCAGTGGGCGTTCACCTTGACGATCGAGACCGCGGCGAAGCTCTGGAAGTACATGTTCGCTGCATAGAGCGCGCTGAAGACCAGCAGCAGCGGCGCCTCCGCGGCGCTCCCCGTGGAGAGGACGTGCTGCAGGTAGAGGCCCATGGCGCCGTTCGCCACCATCGAGCCCAAAGCGGCGATGAGCATGCCCCTGCGCCCGCCGAAGCGATCCACCAGTGGCCCGTTGAGCAGGAAGGCCAGCGCGTAGGTGAACGTGCCCGCGCCGAAGATGACGCCGAAGTCCTCCTTGGTCATCAGGTCGCCGAGGGAGGTCTTCGCCACCGTCAGGTTGTAGCGGCCCATGTAGAGCAGCGCGTACGTGAGCCCGAGGGGGAACCAGTTGAGGAAGCGGCGGAGCCGGTAGCCGGCGGGATGGGCGTGCATCGGGGCGGAGGATGCGGCGATCGGGGCTGCGGCCATGCTCGAACTCCTGGCACCGGCGGTCGGGCCGCGCGCAACCTACCCCCGAGACGAGAGGCGGTTCAACAGGGCCCCGCCGCAGGGCCGAGCCGTTCCCGTCCATGCTTGCCGCCGGGCAGATTTCACCGGGAGCGCGCAGGTTGCAACTGCCACATGCAGCAGGAGGGAAATCCAATGGCACGTCGGATCTACGCAGTTCTCGCAGCGGCCTTGCTCGCGGCGCCGCTCGCCGCGTCGGCGCAGGGGCAGGCAGGTCAGGAGCAGCAGGAGCAGCAGAAGCAGCAGCAGCAGGCGGAGAAGCAGGAGAAGCAGAGGTACCAGCAGGAGGTGGCGAAGGCCGATCAGGAACGCCAGAAGGCTGCCGATCAGGCAGGCAGGGAGGCGGACGCCGGTGACGTTCTTGCGCAGCTCCACGAGATCAACCAGCTCGAGATCCAGTCGGCCTCGAAGGCGCTGGAGAAGGCGGAGAGCCCGGAGGTGAAGGAGGCAGCGCAGCAGCTGCTCGTCGACCACCAGCAGCTCGAGCAGCAGATCATGCGGGTGGCGCAGCAGGAGAACATCCAGTTCGACACCGAGGCGAACTTCACCGACGCAGCGATCGACCGCAGCATGAAGCAGGCCCAGCAGGACATGGAGCAGCTGAGCGGCAAGGAGTGGGAGGCGGCGTGGCTCGCCGGGCAGGACGACATGCACCGCTACACCGTCGCGGTGCTCGAGCTCGGCCAGCAGGCGAACATCGAGAGCCAGGCCGTGAAGGATCTCCTCGAGAAGGCCCAGCCCAAGGTCGAGCAGCACCAGGCCACCGCGGAGCGGCTGCTCAAGAGCGAGTTCCAGGTCGCGCAGGAGCAGCCGACGCAGCAGGGCGGCTGATCCCGTCCCCACGCGGACACCGGTTTTGCTAGCTTGCCGCGCCGATGGAAACCGAGATCCTCGAGGTTCGCGAAGGCGCGGCAGGTGAGCGGGCGGTGTCCCGGGCCGCAGCGCTCCTGCGCGCAGGGCGCCTGGTGGCCTTCCCCACCGAGACCGTCTACGGGCTGGGCGCCCTCGCGCTCGAGCCCGGGGCGGTCCGGGGCATCTTCGCGGCCAAGGAGCGGCCGGCGTTCAATCCGCTCATCGTGCACGTGCCCTCGGCAGCGGAGGCGCGGCAGGTGGTGGCGGGCTGGCCCGACGTCGCGGAGCTGCTGGCGCGGGCCTTCTGGCCCGGGCCGCTCACCTTCGTGCTCCCGCGGGCGGCAGGCGTGCCCGACGAGATCACCGCCGGCCTTCCCGCCGTGGCGGTGCGCGCCCCGGCCCATCCCGTCGCCCAGCGGCTCCTCGCTGCGGTGGGCGCCCCCATCGCCGCCCCCAGCGCCAACCGCTACACCACCATCTCCCCCACCACCGCCGAGCACGTGCGCAAGAGCCTCGGCGGCAGGATCGACGCCATCCTCGACGGCGGCGCCACCCCCGTGGGCATCGAGTCGACCGTGCTCGACCTCACCGGCCCCGTGCCCGTGCTCCTCCGCCCCGGCGCCGTCTCCCGCGACGAGATCGCCGCCGTCGTCGGCAGGGTCGAGCTGCGCGGCGAGGGCCCCGCCGAAGGCGCGGCCCGTCCCTCACCGGGCCTGGTCAAACGCCACTATGCCCCCGACGCCCGCGTCACCCTCTTCGCCCCGGGCCACCTGCCCGGCGTGCCGGCGGATGCCCGCGTCGGCGTCATCGCCCGCCACGCCCAGCCGCTGGGGGTGGAGGTGGCCACCTGGCTTCACCTCCCCGACGAGCCCGCAGGCTTCGCCCGCCAGATCTACGGCGCCCTCCACGCGCTGGAGGACGCCCGGGTGACCGACGTCTTCCTCGAGGAGACGCCTGCTGACCCCGCGTGGGCCGGCGTCCGCGACAGGCTCCAGCGCGCTGCGGGCTGATCGCCCGCGCCACCAACGGCTGCCTCGGGAACGGCACGTCACCGTGCCGCTGTCGAAGCAGCGATGACCGCATGTAGATGGCACCTGCGTGCGGATCACCCACTTCTCGGTGCAGGGCAACCACCTCCACCTCATCGTCGAGGCGAGCGGGGCGGCGGCGCTCTCCAGCGCGATGCAGGGGCTGGCGATCCGGATGGCGAAGGGGATCAACAAGCTGATGGGGCGGGCAGGGAAGGTCTTCGCCGATCGCTTCCATGCCCACGCCCTGGGCTCGCCGACGGAGGCGCGGAACGCGATCGACTACGTGCTCGGCAACGCGCGCATCCACGCGGCGCGGCAGGGGCGGGTGGGGCACACGGGGCCGGACCGCTTCGCCGCTGCGCCGGCGCAGCTCGAGGGCGCGCACGCCTTCTGGCGTTCCTTCGACGACGGCGGCCCGCCGATCGCGAAGCCGCGGAGCTGGCTGCTGCAGCATGGATGGAAGCTGGCGAAGCAGCGGCGCGGCGCGCCGGCCTTCGCCTTCCCCTGAAAATAGATGACGCCGCGCCACCCGATGAGCGGGAGGTGGCGCGGCGTCGGATTCCGTCACCGGGGACGGAAATTGGCTGGGGCGGCGGAGGCCGCCCCCGCCATCAGTAGCGAATGATCTGGTACCCCTCCGCCACCAGCCTGGCGAGCTCGTCGATCCCGTTGGGCACCACCGCCACCTGCGGGCTCGTCTTCTTCGGGTCGATGTCGAATTTCTTCAGCGCCTGGCCGCACGCGACCATGCGGACGCCGCCTTCCTTCGCGGCGCGGGCGTGCGCGCGCACGCTCTCGGGCACGGCCGAGACCGACGGATCGAGCGCGACCACCGAGCGCCCGTAGGCGAGCCAGACCACGTCCGAGAGGTGCTTGCTCTTCGTCGCCCCGAGGGCGTGGCGGAACGAGCTGGAGAGGGTGCCGATGTCTTCGAGGCCGGTGGTGGCGACGAAGACGAGCTTGCCCTTCTTCGCGGGCTCCGCCGTCTCCGCGGCCTGTGCTGCGAGGGGGAGGGCGGCGACGCCGACGAGCAGGAAGAAGAGAGCGAGGAGCTTTCGCATGGAGCAGATCCTTTCGAGTGGAGAGAGCGATCAGTTCTGGGTACGGAGCACGGGCGGCAGGTCGGTGCCGACCACGCGCCCCTCGCGCGCGACCGCGATGCCGGGGTTGGCGGCGAGATAGCGGCGCACCGCCTCGTGGGCGTCGATGGAGAGGACCTTCGTCTCCTGCGCGCCGGGCATGCGGCAGAGCATGTCGGGCGTGTCGCCCTCCCGCTCGCAGGCGGCGACGGTGTAGAGGCGATCCGGATCGAGGGGCTCGCCGTTCACCTCGATCGCCTGGACGCGCTCGCCCTTCGGCGCGGCGGCACGGAAGCGGACCGTCATGCCGGAGGGGCGCGGGAGCCAGCCGCCGAAGCGCTTCTCGGGGTTGGGCGAGAAGACGTTCTCGAGCTCCTGCTCCCAGAACGCGCGGAGCTGCCTGCCGGTGACCTTGCCGACCTTGAGGTTGGTGACGATCGGGTAGAAGTCCCAGAGGTGCTTCTCGCGCACCGCGCCTGCGGGCAGCGGCGCGCCGAAGCGGAAGCCGTTGGAGAGGCCGATCTCCGCGCCGGTGCCTGCGCGCACCGCGTCGGAGAGGAAGTTGTCGAGGGTGGTCTCCACCACGTCGTAGCGCTCGAGCTGCGCCCCGATGGTGCCGATGGGCTGGTCGAGCTTCGCGCGCAGCGGCTCCAGGGTCGCGTCCACCAGCGCCTTCACCTCGGGCTTCTCGGGGAAGTTCGATGCGGTGAGCTCGATCAGCTCCCAGCGCTTGTCGACGACGACGCCGTCGCGGACGAAGAGATCGAGCCTGCCGAGGAAGGAGCCGAAGGCGCCGGGCTCGACGATCCAGGTGCCGTTCTTCTCGATCGGCTCGTAGGTGCGCTCGTGCGTGTCGCCGGAGAGATGCACGTCGACGCCCGGGACACGCTCCGCCAGCGCCACCGCCTTGGAGAGACCGAGGTGCGTGGCGAGGAGCACCACCTCCGCGCCCTCCTTCTGCCGCACCTGCTGCACCAACTCGGGAAGCTCCGCCGCGCCGTCGTAGGCGAGGCCGGTGCTGTAGGCGGGGGGCTGGCGCTTCGGCACGTCGGGATCGGTATAGCCGACCACGCCGATGCGGACGCCGCCGACCTCCTGCACGTGGTAGGGGTCGAAGATCCGCTCGCCGGTCTCCTGGTCGCGCACGTTGGCGGCGATCCAGGGGTGCTTCGTCTCACCGGTGCGCCGTGCCATCACCTCCGGCCCGTAGGCCACCTCCCAGTTGCCGGGGACCGCCGCGTCGAAGCCAATGGCGTCGAGCGGGCCGACGACCGCCTCGCCCTTCGTCATCGCCGCTGCGGCCGAGCCCTGGAAGGTATCGCCAGCGTCGAGGACGAGGACCTCGCCGTTTCGCTCCGCGCGGATCCGATCGATCGCGGTGGCGACCCGGGCGAAGCCACCCGCCATCTCGACCCGCTCCTCGCCGTCGTGCCAGAAGCGCTCGAGATGCGGCTCGAGCTGCGCGTGGAGATCGGCGACGTAGACGATGGTGACCTGCTTCGTCTCGGGCTCCTCGGCGCGCTTCGCGACGGAGGGGGCGGCACAGGAGCTGGCGAAAAGCGTTGCGGCGGTGCTGGCGACGAGCCATCGGTTCATGGGGCTTCCTCTCGTGAAGGCGGGAGAAGGGGCGGGCCGGGGTGGGGTTGCAGTGGCGGTGACACGGCGCCGGTCCGAGGAAGTTCCCTGCGGCGGAAAAAACTTCGGGGGAGGGGCTTGCGGAACCGGGAAGGTTGGTTTCGTTTCCCTGCTCTGCATCGGAGGTATCTTTTGCAGACGAACGACTCGACGATGCAGCCAGCGCAGCCGACCAAACCCCGGGCCTGGGAAGAAGCGCTCTTCGGCATGCGGACCGCGGAGCTGGGCAAGGTCGTGCCCGGCGTTCTCCTCGCCCTCGGCATCGCGATCGGGGCGAGCTTCCTCGCCGACGCGCTCGGCGCCGCGGTGCTCCGCTTCCAGGGCCTCGATCCCGCGGGGCGGGGCAGCCCGATCTCCGCCATCTCGGTGGCGGTGGTCCTCGGCCTGATCCTGGCCAACGTGGTCGATCTGCCCAAGATCTTCGGCGCGGGCCTCGGCTTCTCGGTGAAGAAGATCCTCCGCCTCGGGATCATCCTCGTCGGCATCAAGCTCTCGGTGATCGACGTGCTCCAGGTCGGCGCCATCGGCATCCCGATCGTGGTGGCGCTCGTCCTCTTCGCCCTCGCCGCCACCTTGTGGATCGCGAAGCGCGCGGGCCTGAGCAACCAGCTCGGCTCCCTGGCAGCGGCCTCGACGGCGATCTGCGGGATCACCGCCACCGTCGCCATCGCGCCGAGCATCGAGGCGGACGACAAGGAGGTCGCCTACACGGTGGCCAACGTCACCCTCTTCGGCCTCTTCGGGATGCTCGCCTACCCCTACCTCGCCCACTTCCTCTTCGGCGACGCCTCGTCCTCCGCGGGCCTCTTCCTCGGCACCGCCATCCACGACACCTCGCAGGTGATGGGCGCGGCCCTCTCCTACAAGGAGGTCTTCGCGGACGAGCGGGCGATGCAGGTGGCGACGGTGGCCAAGCTCACCCGCAACGCGCTCCTGGTGGCGGTGGTGCCCTTCCTCGCCTTCCTCCACGCCAGGCGCGCGGGCCACGCCGGCAAAAAGGTGCCGCTCGCGAAGCTCTTTCCGGTCTTCGTCCTCGGCTTCCTCGCCCTCTCGCTCGTCCGCACCCTGGGCGACGTCGGGCTGCAGGGCGGGGGGCTCGCCCTCGGCGCGTGGGACGCGGCGAGCTGGAAGTCGATGGCGAAGTTCATCGGGGAGAAGAGCGCCACGGTCGCCCTCGGCACCGCGCTCGCCGCCGTGGGCCTGACCACGCGGCTCTCGGTCTTCAAGAAGCTGGGGCTGAAGCCCTTCTTCGTGGGGCTCTCCGCCGCGCTCATCGTCGGCGTGGCCGCGCTCGCGCTCGCCGCGCTGGCGGGGCCCTTCGTCGGCTGATCGCTTCGCCGCGCCCCAGGGGCTGCGGCGAAGCGCCAAAAAGAAAAGGCCGATCCGGAGAACCGGATCGGCCTTTCGCACTTTTGGTGGAGCTGAGGGGGATCGAACCCCTGACCTCTAGAGTGCGATTCTAGCGCTCTCCCAGCTGAGCTACAGCCCCAGAACCGCGGCGGAATGACCCGCCTGCGAAGTGGCGCGGAACCTATAGATCCACCCCGTAGGTGTCAAGGCGCTTTCTTCCGCGATCCAGCTTTTTCTTCGGCACCACACCGCCGCGCAGCGGCCGCCCAGGGGCCACCTCGATCTCACAACGGGTGCGAGATGTCGGTGCGCGTAGGCGTTCGATTGGGCAGCCGTTCAATTGACAGCCCACCCCTCCGCTGCTAGGTACAAGTTCTCGCTTTTTGCAGTCTTTTTCGCGCCGACGCCCACCAAGACGGGCCCGGGTGTGGTCCCGAAAAATGGCCGACAAGAATTCCGCTCCGAAGCCCACGCCTGCAGAGCTGGCTGCCCTCGAACACGCCTTTGCGTCGGATCCCGCCTCCGATGCCCATCTCGCCCTCGCCGACGCCTATCTCTCGATGGGCCGCTTCATGGAAGCGATGGTGGTGGCGAAGAAGGGCGTGCGCGCGCATCCCGACAAGCCGGAGGGCCGCGTCCTCCTCGCCCGGGTCTACGCCGCGCAGAACAAGGACAAGAAGGCCCTCGACGAGATCAAGCCCGCGCTCGAGATCGAGCCGGCCCACGAGGCGGCGTTGCGCCTCGCGGTGGATCTCTTCGTCCGCGGCGGCGACCGCCCCGCAGCCGAGATCGCGGTGCGCGTCGCTGCCGATGCGGCGCCCGGTGATGCTGCCGTCGCAGCGATCGCAGCCGAGTACGACCTGCCGCTTCCCCAGGCCCCCGTGGTGGAGGAGCCGCCGGCGCCCGCACCGGAGCCGGTGGCCGCCGCGCCCGCGGAGAGCACCCCGGCAGCTCCGCCGGTGCTCGCGCCGGTGCTCGCGCCGGTCTCCGCGGCGCCGCCCGTGCTCCCGCCGCAGGAGGCTCCCGCCGCCCCTCCGGTGGAGGTGGTGAAGTTCGCCGCGCCTGCCCCCGCGCCGGTCCAGCAGGCGCCGGCCCCCGCTCCTGCTCCCGCGCCGGTCGTGTTCGACACCCGCCGCTGGGAGGAGGACGAGGACGAGGAGCCGCGCGCCTCCGCCCAGAGCGCGAAGCGCGGGCTGGTCAGCCTCGTGGTCACCGTGGTCGTGCTGGTGATCGGCCTCGGCGGCTGGTTCGGGTACACCCGCTGGCGGGCCGAGCGCGATCGCGAGATCGAGAAGCTCCTCACCAGGACCAACGACGAGATCCGCAAGGACACCTACGCCTCCTACAAGGACGCGAGCGAGGCCGCCGCGGAGATCCTCGAGCTCGAGCCAGACAACTACGTGGCCCACGCCTACCTGGCGTACATCGCCGCGCTGCGCTGGGGCGAGCAGGGCGAGGGCGACGATTTCAAGCGCCGCGCGCTGCAGCATCTCGAGGACGCCCGCGACGCCGGCGAGGACCACAGCCGTATCCTCGCCGCCGACGCCTACGTGCGCTTCTTCTCCGGCGAGGCGAAGCAGGCGGAGGAGGAGCTCGAGAAGGTCCTCTCCCAGCAGAAGTCCGGCCTGCTCTACACCACCCTCGGCATCATCCAGATGTGGAGCGGCGAGCTGGACAGGGCGGCGCTCAGCCTCAAGGAGGCGCAGAAGCTCGAGCCCAACAGCGTGCGCGTCCTCGCGGCGCTGGGCCAGCTCAACCGCCGTCGCGGCATGGACGGCGACGCCTGGACCCTCTACGACACCGCGCTGCGCATCGACAAGGAGCACGCCGACTCGCTCCTCGGCAAGGCGCTGCTCATCCTCGACGCCAACGAGGCCGACATGGCCCGCGCCGATCGCGACCGCCTCCTCGAGGAGGCCGGCGCGCAGATCGGCAAGGTCCTCGGCCTGCCCGACGGCGCGATCTCGGCCCGGCAGCTGGCGCTCGCGAAGTTCGCGAAGGCGCAGCTCCTCTTCGCGCAGGGCAAGCGCCCCGAGGGGCAGAAGCTCGAGGAGGAGGCCTTCACCCTCGATCCGAGCAACCCCGACACCCGCCTGATGCGGGGCCGGCGGCTGCTGCGCGACGGGGAGATCGATCGGGCCGTCGCGGAGATCCGCGAGGCGATCAAGATCGATGACCGCCGCGCCTCCTTCTACGTCGATCTCTCCAGGGCGCTCCTCGCGAAGCAGGGTGGGGCGAAGGAGGCGGTCTCCGCGCTCCAGACCGCCCTCGAGACCTTCCCGAAGAGCAGCCGGATCCACGTGCTCCTCGGCGACGCCTGGCGCGCCGTCCCCGACATCGACAAGGCCCGCGCCTCCTACGAGAAGGCGATCGAGGTCGACGGGGGCAAGATGCCCGAGGCCCGCGCCAAGCTCGGCCAGATCTGGCGGGAGAAGCGCGAGTTCGCCAAGGCCCGCGAGGAGCTCGAGAAGGCGCTGCAGGAGTTCGGCCTGGCGGCGACCGGCCCGAACCTCGCGCTCGCCCTCACCGAGCTGGGCCGCGTCCTCGAGGAGGGCCCCAGTCCCGACCTGACCGCGGCGTTCGAGCGCTACGCACGGGCGACCCGGATCTCCGAGACCTACGCGCCGCCCTACTACTTCCTCGGGCGGATGTCCGCAGCTGCGGGCCAGCGCGACCGCGACCAGCGCAAGCAGGCGGTCGACGCGCTGGAGATGTACCTGAAGCTCGATCCCCGCGGCAGCAACGCGGACGACGCCCGCACGCTGCTCGCGCGGATGCGCTGAGGTAGCAGCCAGCCCGGGCCTGCCGATGGGCGGGCCCGGGGCCTTCCGGGACCCGGAAAAGAAAAGCGGCCGAGGCAGCACCGGAAGGTGCGCATCGGCCGCTCGTCGTTTCGGTGCCGAAAGAACCCGGGCTCAGAAGTCCTCGTCGGACTCCTCTTCGTCGCCGCCGAGGTCTTCTTCCTCGTCGCTCTCGAAGCCCTCGTCCTCCTCGACACCCTCCTCGCGCTCCTCGGATTCCTCCTGGTTGCGGGGCTTGGGCGCCGCTGCAGCCGCCGCGGCAGCTGCCTTCTTCGACACCTTGGGCGGCTCCTTGAGAGCCGGGCTCTCGCGCTGATCCGCGCCGCACTTCGGGCAGATCGGAGCGGGCTTCTTCAAGTCGTAGAACTTGGTCTCGCACTTCCAACAGCTGTGCCGGGTGCCGAGATCTCTCGCTGGGCTCATGGATGGCTTCCCCTGCGTGCGCGCACGAAAAGTCGGTGTGGCCGCTTACGGCACGGGATCCAACAAGTCAAGGACAACCCCTCCTCCCCGGCGGCGCTTCGTGTACTATCCGCGCCATGCGTTTTGCCTGTGAGTCCTGCCTGACGCGCTACACCCTGGCCGACGAGAAGGTGCAGGGTCGGGTCCTCAAGATCCGCTGCAAGAATTGCGGCACCGTGATGGTGGTGCGCGATCCGGCCCTTGCCCAGCCCGAGCCCGCGACCTTCGGCGACGAGGCCACCCGGACCCTCTCCGCCTCGGAGGCGATGCGGCTGGCGGCTGCAGCAGGCGCCGCTGCGCCCAGCGCCTTCGACCAGGTCGGCGGCCCGCCGGCGGAGCCTGCTTGGGACGAGCAGGCCACCCGGACCATGGACGCCGCCGAGGCGCAGCGTCTCGCCAGGGCCGAGGAGCCCGGCGCCGAATGGTACGCGATGCGCAACGGCGAGCAGCTCGGGCCGATGTCCCGGGACGAGCTCGCGATGGAGCTCGCGAGCGGCGGCCTCACCGCGCGCAACTACGTCTGGCGCGAGGGGATGGGAGATTGGCAGCGGCTCGAGGGCGTCGACGAGCTGGTTGCGCTCCTCCCCGCAGCGACGGCACCTGCCGCGGCGCTGCCCGTCGCCGCGGAGGAGCCGCCGGTGGAGGAGGCGCCGCCGGTGGAGGAGGGGCCGCTCGATCCCGCGGCGCTCTTCTCCGGCAACGAGACCGAGTCGACGCCGGCGGAGCCCACCCCTGCAGTCCCAGCGCCCGCGGCGGCCCCGAAGCCGAGTGCCCCAGCGGCGCCGGGCTGGACCATGGCCGACGCCGGCGCCCCGCGCGCAGCGCCGGGCCGGGCAGCGACCGCCACCGCGCCGGCGAAGGAGGGCACCGGCTCCAGCCGCGTGGTGCGCCTCGTCGCCGCCGGCGTGATTCTCGCTGCGCTCTTCGCCGCGGCCGCCTTCTTCCTGCTGCCGGCTGCGCCTGCGTCTGCGCCGGCGCCTTCGGAGGCCACCGGCGCGGCGGCGACGGGAAGCGGCCCGGTGCGGCTCGGCGCGATCGACCTGCCCGCCGGCGCCTCCCTCGCCGGCAACGCGGTGCGCTCCGCCCTGGCCACCCGCCTGCCGGGCTACTCGCGCTGCGTGCTCGATCACACCTCCACCGGCAACCGCCCCGGCAGCGTCACCGTCCGTGCGGTGGTGGCGCCCACCGGCGTGGTCACCACCGCCTCGGTCGCCGACGGCGGCGGGGAGCTCGGTGTCTGCCTCGCCGATCGCACCCGCGACGTCCGCTTCCCCGCCTTCGAGGGCGAGCCCCTCGAGCTCACGGTGCCGCTCGTCATCGCCGGCAAGTGACGCTTCGCGAGGCGCTGGCGCATCGGGCGAGCAGGGCTACCTGAACCCCGCGCGGCGCGGCGGATGGCAGCCCCGTGGTCATCTTGCACCGCGTCATGCCCGCCCTTAGGATGCGCCCCCTCATGCCCGAAGATCTCCAGCACCTCGTCGAGCTCGTCGCCGAGCGGATCCGCGCGTTTCCCGCAGCGGCAGCCCCGCGGCGCGTGCAGCGCCCGCTCCCGACCAACCCCCGGGAGATCGCCCCCTTCATCGACCACACCCTGCTGCGCGCCGACGCCACCGCGGCGGAGGTGGAGACGCTCTGCGCCGAGGCGGCGCGGCACGGCTTCGCCACCGTCTGCGTCAACGGCTCGCAGGTGGAGCGCGCCGCCAGGGCCCTCGCCGGCAGCGAGGTGAAGCCGATCGCCGTGGTGGGCTTTCCCCTGGGGGCCATGACCCCGGAGGCCAAGGCCTTCGAGACCGCGGACGCGGTGCGGCGGGGCGCCCGCGAGATCGACATGGTGGTCCACGTCGGCGCGCTCAAATCCCGGGACTACGCCACCGTCCACCGCGACATCGCGGCGGTGGTGGCAGCGGCGCGGCCCTGGCCGGTGAAGGTGATCCTCGAGACCTCGCTCCTCGACGACGAGCAGAAGCTCCTGGCCTGCGCCCTCTCCAAGGCTGCAGGCGCCGCCTTCGTGAAGACCTCCACGGGCTTCGGCGGCGGCGGCGCCACCGAGGCGGACGTGGCGCTGCTGCGCAGGGCGGTCGGCGACGACCTCGGCGTCAAGGCCTCCGGCGGCGTCCGCACCGCCGAGGATGCGATGCGGATGCTCCGCGCCGGCGCCGACCGGATCGGCGCCTCGGCGTCGGTGGCGATCGTCGAGGGAACGCTGCCCGAGGGCGGCGGTTACTGACGGGCAAACGCCGGAAATGAAGCCGGACGCCGGGCCGTTCGGCACGAAAGCAGCCCGCCGAGCGATCGATCGGCGCGCCTCCCGACATGGGCAGGTGTGCCGTTGAGCGGCAAGGCCCTGCGTGGTACCCGAGGAGCGATGCGCGCCTACGAGCTGATCAAGCGGAAGAGGGACGGCGGTCGGCTCGAGCCTGCCGAGATCGCCTCCTTCATCGCGGCCTATACGAGCGGCGAGGTTCCCGACTACCAGGCGGCGGCGATGGCGATGGCCATCTTCTTCCGCGGCCTGGACGAGGCGGAGCTCGGCGCCTGGACCCGCGCCATGCTCGAGAGCGGCGACGTCCTCGATCTCTCCGATATCCCGGGCGTGAAGGTGGACAAGCACTCCACCGGCGGCGTCGGCGACAAGATCTCCATCCCCCTGGTGCCGCTGGTCGTCGCCTGCGGGGTGAAGGTGCCGATGATGGCGGGGCGCGGCCTCGGCCACACCGGCGGCACCATCGACAAGCTGGAATCGATCAGCGGCTTCCGGGTCGACGTGGGCGTTGAGGAGTTCCGCCGGCTCGTCCGCGAGATCGGCGTCGGGCTCATCGGCCAGACCGAGCGCCTCGCCCCTGCGGATCGCAAGCTCTACGCCCTGCGCGACGCCACCGCGACGGTGGAGTCGATCCCGCTCATCGCCTCCTCGATCATGTCCAAGAAGCTGGCGGAAGGCGCCGACGCCCTCGTCCTCGACGTGAAGGTGGGGCAGGGCGCCTTCATGAAGACGCAGGATCAGGCCCGCCTGCTCGCGCAGACCATGGTCGGCATCGGCAAGGAGATGGGCCGGCAGGTGGTGGCCCGCCTCACCGACATGCACGAGCCCCTGGGCACCACGGTGGGCAACGCCCTCGAGATCATGGAGTCGATCGAGATCCTCCGGGGCAGCGGCCCGAAGGACACCACCGCGCTCACCCTCGAGCTCGGCGCGGAGATGCTCGTTCTGGCCGGGGTTGCCGAGGATTTCGACGACGCCCGCGAGAGGCTGCGGGCCGCCGTCGCCGACGGCAGCGGCCTCGCCGCCTTCCGCCGGATGGTCGAGGCGCAGGGGGGCGACCCCGGGCAGATCGACGACCCGACGCGCCTGCCGAGGGCACCGCACGTCGTGGAGATCCCCTCGCCGCACGCCGGCTTCGTCTCCGACATCCGCGCCGAGGAGATCGGCCACGCAGCCGTGATGCTCGGCGCCGGTCGCGCCCGCAAGGAGGACGCGATCGACCTCGCCGTCGGCTTCGTCCTCCGCAAGAAGATGGGCGACCGGGTGGAGCGGGGTGAAGCGATCGCGCTGGCCCACGTCCGTGATCCGGAGAAGGCGAAGCCCGCGCTCTCGCGCTTCGCCGCTGCGTACGATTTCGCCGGGGAGCCGCCGGCGCCCCGCCCGCTCTTCCTCGAGCGGATCGCCTGAAACGAACGACCCACGGAGAGAACGACATGCCCCTGCTGCTCGCCCTGCTCGCCGTCCTCATCGCCCTGCCCGCGGCAGCGGCCGAAGTGCCGAAGAAGTGGCACGCGTCGATGCAGGAGCAGATGCTCCGGGATCAGAAGCTCGTCCAGACCCTCACCGGCGACATCGACGGCGACGGCAAGGAGGAGTGGATCTCCGTCGGCGAGCCCACCGGCAAGCTCGCCAACAACGTCTCGATCGCCATCTTCGAGCCGGCGAAGGGCAAGCAGCCCCCGAAGCTCCGCTTCGCGCAGCGCCTGCAGGGCAAGGGGCTAGAGCGCGCCGGCGCGGTGGTGAGGAAGATCTCGCCCATCGGCAACGGCGTGGTGCTGGTCGGCGCCGCGCCCTCGCAGGTCGGCGACAGCGACTTCACCCTCCAGATCTACGGCTGGAACGGGAAGATGTTCCGGCCGCTTGTGCCCGAGATCATCGACTTCCGCAGCCAGGGCGGCTTCTCGATCGAGGACGTCGATCCCTCCACCCCCGGCGACGAGGTGGTGGCCTGGACCTACCTGCGCGGCGATCGCGAGCAGCTCTTCGATCAGCACCACTACGCCTACGTGATCTACCGCTGGGACGGCATCCGCTGGGTCGGTCCGCAGCGCGAGAGCCAGAGCCCCGAGAAGCTGCCGGGCCCCGAGGCTGCAGGCCGCCTCGCCGGCGCGAAGAAGGGCGATCTCCGCCGCCAGATGCCGCGGGTCGCCGAGGTTCCCTGACCATGCAGTCCGAATTGATCGAGCAGCTCGACGCAGTCGCCACGCTCCTTCGCTCCCGCACCGACCTGAGGCCCGACGTGGGCATCATCCTGGGCTCGGGGCTGGGCGCCTTCGCCGATTCCTTCACCGACGCCACCGTGATCCCCTACGAGGAGATCCCGGGCTTTCCCACCTCCAGCGTCCCGGGCCACGCGGGGCGGCTGGTGATCGGCAGGCTCGGCGACGCGGTGGTGGTGGCGATGCAGGGGCGCGTCCACTTCTACGAGGGCTATTCGCCGGCGCAGGTCGCCTTCCCCGCCCGCGTGCTCTGCAGGCTCGGGATCAAGACGCTGGTGGTGACCAATGCAGCCGGCGGGATCCGCCGGGATCTCGCGCCCGGCGACCTGATGCGGATCACCGACCACATCAACCTCGGCACCATGAACCCGCTGCACGGCCCCAACGACGCGCGCCTCGGGCCGCGCTTTCCCGACATGAGCACCGCCTACGACACGACGCTGGGCGGGCTCCTCGACGAGGTGGCGGCTGGGCTCGGCGCCGATCTGCGGGCGGGCGTCTACTGCTTCCTCTCCGGCCCAACCTACGAGACGCCGGCGGAGATCCGCATGCTCCGCGTCCTCGGCGCCGACGCGGTGGGGATGAGCACCGTGCCCGAGGTGATCGCCGCGGCGCACATGGGTGTGCCGGTGGTGGGGATCTCCTGCATCACCAACTTCGCCGCCGGCATCGGCGACAAGCCCCTGAGCCACGAGGAGGTGGCGCAGGTGGCGGAGCAGGTGAAGGATCGCTTCACCGCGCTCCTCTCGGCCTTCCTGCCTGCAGCTGCACGGCACCGGCGCGGCTAACGTCGGGGAGCGAGCAGCGAGCGGCGCCGGAGAATTGCCAGCGGCGCGGCGGGCTTTATGCTCGCCGCCCATGGCAACCCGCAAGAAGACCGCAGCAGCCCCGCGGCGCAAGGCCACGGCGGCTCCCCGCCGGGACACCGCGACGAAGCCCAGGCCCGGCAAGCCCAGCCCGGCGCGGATGGAGCGACTGCTCACCTCCGCGCTCGCGGTGCGGCAGCGGGCCTACGCGCCCTACTCGAAATTCCAGGTGGGCGCCGCCGTCCTCGGCGACGACGGCCGCATCTACGCCGGCTGCAACGTCGAGAACAGCTCCTACGGCCTCTGCCTCTGCGCCGAGCGCAACGCGATGGGGCAGGCGATCGCCCGCGGCGCCACCAAAGTCCTCGCCGCCGCGGTCGTCGCCCCGTCCGCGCGGCCCACGCCGCCCTGCGGCATGTGCCTGCAGTCCTTCGCCGAGCTCGCCGAGGGCGACATCCCCATCCTGCTCGCCAACCCGCAGGGCGATCGGGAGGAGCTGCACCTGGGCGATCTCCTCCCCCACCGCTTCGACCGGAGCTACCTGCCGGGCAAGCGTTAGACGCGGGTGCCCTTCGGCGTGGAGGGCACCGCCGGCGTGGTGGGTGTCCGCCGGGTCTCGAGCCGGTGCGTCTTGCGGTGGATCAGGTGGTCCACGCTGATCGCGCCGCCGCCGAGGATCAGCAACGCCAGCAGCGAGCCGACGTTGACGAGATTGAACTCGAAGCCCGGTCCACCCGGGCCCAGCACGAAGAAGCCGTTGGGCAGGTGCACCACGAGGAGGGCCACCAGCTGCACCACGAAGTTGGCGAGCGCCGAGAGCCTGGTGAAGAAGCCGAGGATCAGGCCGGCGCCACCCACCGTTTCGACCAGGCCCACGAGGCCCACCCAGAAGCTGGCGGGAACGATCCCCATGTCGGTGAAGCCCTGCACCGCTGCCGAGAAGCCGAGCAGCTTGTTCAGACCGTGGGCCAGCAGCATCGGCCCCACCGTGAGCCGCAGCACCAGCGGCGCCGCCACGTAGGCGCGCTCCAGCGCCCAGGCCGCGGTTCGCGAGCGCACGGTGAAGGGGCGCTCTGCACGTGCTTCCGCCATCGGAACCTCCCGGGAATCGTTGGCCTCGAGATCGCAAGCTCTGGATCGGGCGAGGAGCGCGCAAGGCTCGGCGGGACGGGGCGCCGCTTCCCCGCAGGGCAGGTGGGCAGGCAGCCCGCGTGGTAGACCAGAGCGATGGACCAGCTGATCGTCGATGCAACGGTGGTCACTCTCGATCCCGCCCGCCGCATCCTCCACGGCGCCGACGTCCTCGTCCGCGGGGGCCGGATCGAGGCGGTGGGCGGCGGGGCTGCGGCGCAGGCGGCTGCAGGCGCCGAGCGGATCCGGGCGAGCGGCAAGGCGCTCATCCCCGGGCTCGTGCAGGCCCACGTCCACCTCTGCCAGACCCTCTTCCGCAACCGGGCCGACGGCCTCGAGCTCCTCGATTGGCTGCGGCAGCGGATCTGGCCCTTCGAGGCGGCCCACGACGAGCGCTCCCTCGACGCTTCCGCCCGGCTCGGGATCGCCGAGCTGATCCGCGGCGGCACCACCGCGATCCTCGACATGGGCACCGCCCGCCACACCGACGTGATCTTCGAAGCTGCGGAAGGTGCGGGTTTTCGCCTCACCGGCGGCAAGGCCCACATGGATCACGGCGCCGATCTGCCCGCCGGCCTGCGGGAGGCGACCGAGGCGTCGCTGCGGGAGGCGGAGGCGCTCTGCGGGCGCTGGCACGGCAAGGGGCTCGCCCGCTATGCCTTCGCGCCGCGCTTCGTCCTCTCCTGCAGCGACGGGCTGCTGCGGGAGGTGGCGCAGCTCGCACGGCGGCTGGGCGCGCGCCTCCACACCCACGCCAGCGAGAACGCGGCGGAGGGCGAGGCGGTGCGGGAGCGCTTCGGCGCCCCGAACATCGAGGTGCTGCACCGCTTCGGCCTCACCGGCAGCGACGTGGCCCTGGCCCATTGCGTCTGGCCGACCGAGGGGGAGGTGGAGCTCCTGCGCGCGACGGGCAGCCACGTGGTCCACTGCCCCGCGTCCAACCTGAAGCTCGCCAGTGGGATCGCGCCGATCCCCGATTTCCTCGCGCGCGGGATCCACGTGGCCCTCGGCGCCGACGGCGCTCCCTGCAACAACGACCTCGACGCCTTCGTCGAGATGCGTCTCGCGGCGCTGCTCCACAAGCCGCGCTTCGGGCCCGGGGCGATGCCGGCGGCGCAGGTCCTCGAGCTGGCGACGCTGGGTGGCGCCAGGGCCCTCGGCCTCGAAGCGGAGATCGGATCGATCGAGCCGGGCAAGCGCGCCGACCTCGCGCTCGTCGATCTGCAGCGCCTGCACACCACGCCGATTGGCGACGACGTCTGTGGCGCGATCGTCCATGCTGCACGTTCGAGCGACGTCACCGACGTCTGGATCGAGGGGAGGCGGGTGCTGCGGGATCGTGCGCTCACCACCCTCGACGAGGAGCGGATCGTCGCCACCGCCCGATCCGAGTCCGACCGGATCGCGCAGACCCTCTAGCGGAGCGAGTCGATGGATCACGCAGCCCACGGTGCCGGTGGGGCACCCGTCGCAGCAGCGGGCGGATTGTCCGAGCTCTTCGAGACGATCTTCGCCAACCAGACCTTCATGCCCCACGGGCATTGCTATTTCTGGACGCCCTCGCTGCTGTGGCTCCACTTCTCCACCGACCTGCTGATCGGGCTGGCCTACGTCTCGATCTCGATCACGCTGTGGTGGCTGGTGAAGCGGATCAACCTGCCCTTCCACTCGATGTTCCTCGCCTTCGGGCTCTTCATCGCGGCGTGCGGCTTCACCCACTTCATGGCGGTGTGGACGATCTGGGTGCCGAACTACTGGCTCTCCGGCTTCGTCAAGGCGGTGACCGCCATCGCCTCGGTGGCGACGGGCATGCTGCTCTTTCCGCTGATGCCGCGGATCGAGTCGCTGGTGCGTTCCGCGGAGCTGGCGGAAGCCCGCAGGCTGGAGCTGCTCGAGAAGAACAAGAAGCTCGAGGAGCTCTACCGCCACGTGCAGGAGGCGGACGCTGCGCGGGCGCGCTTCTTCGCCAACGTGAGCCACGAGCTGCGCACGCCGCTGGCGCTCATCCTCGGGCCCGCCGAGCGGATGCACGAGACTGCCAGCGACGAGCGGGACCGCCGGGATCTCGAGGTGATCGAGCGCAACGCGAGGACGCTGCTCAAGCACGTGAACGAGCTCCTCGACGTGGCGCGCCTCGAGGCGGGCAAGCTCGCCGCCTCGTTCGCGCGCATCGACCTCGCGCAGCTCGTCCGGATCGCCTCGGCGCATTTCGACGGCCTCGCCGCCGACCGGAAGATCCGGCTGCTGCGCGAGATCCCCGAGGGGCTCGAAGCCGAGGTCGACGCCGACAAGATCGAGCGCGTGGTCCTCAACCTGCTCTCCAACGCGTTCAAAATCGTTCCGGTTGGAGGCACGGTGCGCGTGCGTCTCACCGCGGAGGGCGGTCGCGCCATGGTCGAGGTCGCCGACAGCGGCCCCGGCGTGCCGGTGGAGAAGCGGCAGGCGATCTTCCAGCGCTTCGCCACCGGCGAGAGCGCCGCGACGCGGCAGTACGGGGGCATCGGTCTCGGGCTCGCCATCGCCGAGGAATTCGTGCGGCTCCACGGGGGCAGCATCGAGGTGGGCGACGCGCCCGAGGGCGGCGCGCTCTTCCGCTTCGAGGTGCCGCTGCGGGCCTCGTCGGACGTGGCGGTAGCCGAGGCGGCGGAGGCGCTCGCGGCGCCGGAGGTGCCGGTGGAGCTGCTCGTACCGACGAGCGCCGCCGAGGCGGCGGAGCAGCAGGCGGTCGGGGAGGGCGAGGCGCTCGTCCTCGTCGTGGAGGACAACCCCGACCTGCGCCGCTTCGTCTGCGAGACGCTCAAGGAGCGCTACGGGGTCGTCGTCGCCGCCGACGGCGCCGAGGGGCTCGAGAAGGCGCTCGCGCTTCGGCCCGATCTGGTGGTGAGCGACGTGATGATGCCGCGCATGGGCGGCGACGAGCTGCTCCGGCAGGCGCGGCAGCACCGGGAGCTCGACGGCACCCCCTTCCTTCTGCTCACCGCGAAGGCGGACGAGGAGCTGCGGGCGCGCATGCTTCGCGAAGGGGCCCAGGACTACCTGACCAAGCCCTTCGCCGTGGAGGAGCTCCGCGCCCGGGTGGGCAACCTGGTCGCGATGAAGCGCACCCGCGACAGGCTGCAGCAGGAGCTGGCGAGCCAGCTCGTCGATCTCGAGGCCCTGGCGGCAGAGGTGGGTTTGCGGCGGCGCCAGCTGGAGGAGGCACTCGAGCAGGCCCGCGAGGCGCGGGACCGGGCGGAGGTCGCCGATCAGGCGAAGAGCACCTTCCTCGGCCTCTGCTCCCACGAGCTGCGCACGCCGCTGACCAGCATCGATTTCTACCTGGAGGCGCTGCGGCGGAGGGGGCTCGACGAGCGGCAGGCGACGGTGGTGGAGAAGATCGAGAGCTCCTCGCGCAGGCTCCACGGGCTGATCGAATCGCTGCTCGAATACGTGCGGGTCGAGACCGAGCGCCTCGTGGTGGTCGCCGAGCCGATCGATCTCCGGGCGCTGGCAGCGGACGTACTCGCCGGGCTCGAGCCCGAGGCGCGGGCCCGCTCGCTCGAGCTCCGGCTCGAGAGCGGCGCGCTGCCCACCTTCCACGGCGACGAGCGGATCGTCCGGCGCATCCTCGCCAACCTGGCGGACAACGCCCTGCGCTACACCGAGCGCGGCCTGGTGGAGGTGCGGCTCTCCCGCGAGGCGGAGCTGCAGCGGATCGAGGTGCGCGACACCGGGCCGGGGATCGCCCCCGAGCTGCTCGGGCGGATCTTCGATCCCTTCGTGCAGCTCGAGCCGATCGAGCACAAACACGAGCCGGGCTTCGGCCTCGGGCTCTCGCTGGTGCGGCGGCTGGTCGACGCGCTGGGCGGCACCATCGAGGTGGAGTCGGTGGTCGGCGAGGGGAGCCGCTTCGTGGTGCTGCTGCCCGATGCTTCGAAGCGCTAGGCGGCGGTGGGGAGCTGCGCCAGCAGCTTCTCCAGCGCCTCGACGCGGAAGGGCTTCACCAGGAAGCCCGCGGCCCCTGCGGACTTCGCCGCCTCCTCGACATTGTTCCGGGCGGAGAGGATGAGGACGGGCGTCTTCACGCCGCCTGCGTCGAGGCGGCGCTTCACCTCGAGGCCGTCGATCCCCGGCATCATCAGATCGAGCAGGATCGCGTCGAAGCTGCCGGCCTCCGCCACGCGGAGCCCCTCTACCGCGGATGCGGCGGTGGTCACCTCGTGGTCGAGCTCCAGCACCAGCTCGAGGCTCTCGAGGATCGCCCGGTCGTCGTCGATGATCAGCAGTTTCATTCCGCGGCGCCTGCTTTCCCTCGCCCAATAGTGGGGATCCGGCGGGTCGAATGCCAGATTTCTACGCCGCGGCGTTCGTCGGGGCCCAGACACCCGGAGCGTGGGCCCGGGGCCTGGCTGCTTCGTTGACGGCGCTTGCCGGTTGGCATACGTGGGCCGGATGGAGATCTACCGCTCGATCGCAGAGGCCCACGGCAACCTGCCGAACAGCGCCGTGGCGATCGGCAATTTCGACGGCGTCCACCTCGGCCACCGGCGTCTGCTCGACACCGCGAAGGCGCTCGCCCGCGCCGCGGGGAGCAAGGCGGCGCTGCTCACCTTCGAGCCCCATCCGGCGTCGGTGCTCTCGCCGCACTTCGCGCCGGCACGGATCGCCTCGGTGCCCCGCAAGCTCCAGCTCCTCGAGGAGGCCGGCCTCGACGCGGTGGTCCTCCAGCCCTTCGACAAGGCCTACGCCGGCAGCACCGCCGAGGATTTCGTCGGCAGGGATCTGGTGCAGGGGCTCCAGGCCGCCGACGTGGTGGTCGGCCACGACTTCACCTTCGGCAAGGGGCGGTCGGGCAACGTGGCCATGCTCGCGGCGCTCGCCGGCGAGGCGGCCCGGGTCCACACCGTGCCGGCGGTGACGGTCGACGGCCTGGTGGTCTCGTCGTCGAAGATCCGAGAATTCGTCCTCGAGGGGCGGGTGAGCCAGGCCTGGCGGCTGCTCGGGCGGCCCTTCCTCCTCGACGGCACGGTGGTGCCGGGGCGGGGCAGGGGCCGGACCATCGGCATCCCCACCGCCAACGTGGCCCCCGATACCGAGCTCCAGCCTGCGAGCGGCGTCTACGCGGTGGTGGCTGCGGTGGAGGGGCTGCCCGGGGTGATCGGCGGCGCCGCCAACGTCGGCGTGAAGCCGACCTTCGGCACCGAGGAGCGGACCGTGGAGGTCCATCTCTTCGACGTGAGCGCCGACATCTACGGCAGGCGGGTCGCCGTGGGCTTCCTCGAGCGGCTGCGCGGCGAGCACCGCTTCGCCGGGCCCGCGGAGCTGGTGGCGCAGATCCACAAGGACATCGAGGCCGCCCGCTCCATCGTGGAGCGGCAGGGGGCGCTTCGATTCGGCCCGGTGCCGGCGCCCTGAGCGTGTCGCAGCGGCGGCTACTCAGGGTGTGGCAGGGCGGGCCCACGTCCGCCCACAGGGACGCGCAAATTGCGGTCAATCCAGCGGTTTTCGCCCCTGCCGACAAGTTGACCCCACCCCATTGCCCCAGTATCCTGCCCGCGACTTTGCACTCGGGGGGAACCGTCCGCGCGCAGCCCGAAGGGGGAAGGCTGCTTGCTGCCGGTTCACGAACACAGGGGTACGTCCACCATGTCGGGACGGTTGGGTGAGCTGCTCGTTCGCGAGAATCTGATCTCGCTGCAGCAGCTGCAGAAGGCGCAGGACGAGGCACGCAAGTCGGGACAGCGCATCGGTTCGGCGCTGATCAAGAGCGGGGTCATCGAGGAGACCAAGCTCACCGAGTTCCTCAGCCGCCAGTACGGCGTGCCGGCGATCAATCTCAAGGATTTCGAGATCGAGGACGAGGTCCTCCGGCTCGTTCCGCGCGAAGTCTGCGAGAAATACCAGCTCATCCCCGTCAACCGCGCCGGCGCCTCGCTCATCGTGGCGATGGCCGATCCGTCGAACATCTTCGCGGTCGACGACCTCAAATTCCTCACCAGCTACAACATCGAGGCGGTGGTCGCTTCCGAGGTCGCCATCCGTGAGGCGATCGAGAAGTGCTACGGCCAGCCGATGCCGTCCTACGAGGACGTGCTCGGGGATTTCGACGAGAGCGAGATCTCGGTCGAGTACGGGCACGACGACGACATCGTCGACCTGGAGAAGGCCGCCGACGAAGCGCCGGTGGTGCGCCTCGTCAACCTGATCCTCCTCGACGCGATCAAGAAGGGCGCCTCCGATATCCACGTCGAGCCCTACGAGAAGAGCTTCCGGGTCCGGTACCGCGTCGACGGCGTGCTCTACGAGGTGATGAAGCCGCCGATGAAGCTCAAGAACGCGATCATCTCGCGTCTCAAGATCATGTCGGAGCTCGACATCGCCGAGCGGCGCCTGCCGCAGGACGGCCGCATCAAGCTGAAGCTGGGCAAGGGCAAGGAGATGGACTTCCGTGTCTCCGTCTGCCCCACGCTCTTCGGCGAGAAGGTCGTGCTCCGTCTGCTCGACAAGTCGAACCTGCAGCTCGACATGACCAAGCTCGGCTTCGAGGAGCAGCAGCTGCAGTGGTTCAACGAGGCGATCGCCAGGCCCTACGGCATGTGCCTCGTCACCGGCCCCACCGGTTCGGGTAAGACCACCACGCTCTACTCGGCCCTCGGCAAGCTCAACGAGACCTCCGACAACATCTCCACCGCGGAAGACCCGGTCGAATTCAACTTCTTCGGCATCAACCAGGTGCAGATGCACGAAGAGATCGGCCTCAACTTCGCCGCGGCGTTGCGCTCCTTCCTCCGCCAGGATCCCGACATCATCATGGTCGGTGAGATTCGAGACTTCGAGACGGCGGAGATCGCGGTCAAGGCGGCGCTCACCGGCCACCTCGTGCTCTCGACCCTCCACACCAACGACGCCCCGGGGACGGTCTCCCGTCTGCTCAACATGGGCATCGAGCCCTTCCTCGTGACCTCGTCGGTCAACGTGATCGTCGCCCAGCGTCTGGCCCGCAGGCTCTGCCAGAACTGCAAGAAGCCGGCGGAGATCGGCGACCAGGCGCTGCTCGACATCGGCGTGCCGGCGGAGGAGATCGGGTCCTTCACCGTCTACGAGCCGGGCGGCTGCGATACCTGCAACGGCCGCGGCTACAAGGGCCGTGTCGCTCTGTACGAGGTGATGCCGTTCTGGGACGGGCTCAAGGAGCTCGTGATCAACGGCGCCTCCACCGCGGAGCTCAAGCAGGAGGCGATCCGCCTCGGCATGCTCACGCTGCGCATGGCCGGCATCAACAAGCTCAAGTCGGGCATGACGTCGATCGAAGAGGTCGTCGGCAACACCGCTCCCGACCGGTTCTGATTTCCCGGGGTCCCTAGATGGCCAATCTGCACCAGCTTCTGAAGGCGATGGTCGAGAAGGGCGCTTCCGACCTCCACATCACCACCGGCTCGCCGCCGCAGCTGCGCATCGACGGCAAGCTCGTGCCGCTGAAGACGACGCCGCTGACGCCGGTGGAGACCAAGCAGCTCTGCTACTCGATCCTCACCGATGCACAGAAGCATCGGTTCGAGGAGGAGAACGAGCTCGATCTCTCCTTCGGCGTGAAGGCGCTGTCGCGCTTCCGCGCCAACGTCTTCATGCAGCGCGGCGCGGTGGCGGGCGCGTTCCGGACGATCCCCTTCAAGATCCTCTCGTTCGCCGAGTTGGGGCTGCCGCCGGTGGTCTCGACCTTCGCCGAGAAGCCGCGCGGGCTCGTACTGATCACCGGGCCGACGGGCTCCGGGAAGTCGACCACGCTCGCGTCGATCATCGACAAGATCAACACCGACCGGCACGACCACATCATCACGATCGAGGATCCGATCGAGTACCTGCATCCGCACAAGAACTGCCTCGTGAACCAGCGCGAGGTGGGGGCGGATACGGCGTCGTTCAAGAAGGCGCTCAAGTACATCCTGCGCCAGGATCCCGACGTGGTGCTGGTCGGCGAGATGCGCGACCAGGAGACGGTGGAGGCGGCGCTGACCATTGCCGAGACCGGTCATCTCGCCTTCGCGACGCTGCACACCAACTCCTGTGTGCAGACCATCAACCGCATCCTCGACATCTTCCCGCCCTTCCAGCAGGACCAGGTGCGAGCGCAGCTATCGTTCACGCTCGAGGGTGTCGTGACCCAGAACCTGCTGCCCAGGGCCGGCGGGCCGGGCCGCGTGCTCGCGCTCGAGATCATGGTGCCCAACCCCGCGATCCGGAATCTGATCCGCGAGGACAAGCTGCACCAGGTCTACAGCCAGATGCAGGTGGGCCAGAACAAGTTCCAGATGCAGACCTTCAACCAGTCCCTGGCGGCGCTGGTGCAGAAGCGCCTCATCACCATGGACGAGGCGATGGGGCGGTCGTCCGACCAGGACGAGCTGCGGAACATCCTGAGCCAGGCGGCGATGGGTGCGCGGACCGGGGCGGTGCGGACCACCTGATCCGCTCGCTTCCTCGACAGTTTTTGAACCTTTGATAGATTGCCGGGGCATCCCGGAGGTGGCGAGATGGCCGGTCCCGCAGCGTCGACGACGACCAAGCAGGCGCCCAAGAAGCAGGCGCCGAAGCTCCCGACCTACAAATGGACGGCCAAGACCCGCACCGGCGAGGAAAAGGCCGGCGAGATGGAGGCCGCGGACGTCGACGCGGTCAATGCACGGTTGCGCCAGATGGGCATGCAGCCGGTGCAGGTGAAGAAGAAGCCGGTCGAGATCCACATCAAGATCCCGGGGATCGGCGGGCCGACGAAGAAGGACCTCGTCATCTTCACCCGGCAGTTCTCGACGATGATCGATGCGGGTCTGCCGATCGTGCAGGCGCTCGATATCCTCGCGAACCAGATGGACAACCTGGAGTTCCGGGCGGTCCTGAAGGACGTGAAGGAGCGGGTCGAGACGGGGTCGACGTTTGCGGATTCGCTCAGCCATCACCCGAAGGTCTTCGACACACTGTATGTGCAGCTGGTTCGGGCGGGCGAGCTCGGCGGTATTCTCGATACGATCTTGAATCGGCTCGCGGTCTACATCGAGAAGGCCGAGAAGCTGAAGAGCAAGGTCAAGGGGGCGATGGTCTACCCGTCGATCGTCTTGATCGTCGCGGTTGGCTGCGTCGCCATCCTCCTGCTCTACGTCACGCCTGTCTTCGAGAAGATGTTCAAGGACTTCGGCGGCACGATGCCGGGGCCGACCCAGATCGTCATCGACATGTCGCACTTCCTACAGGACACCATCCTGTACATCGTCGGCGGCATCGTGGTCTTCGCGGTGGCTCTCGCGCGAGCGCTACGGACAGAAAAGGGGAAGGAAGCGTTCGACCGGTTCATTCTCCAGGTTCCGGTCATTGGCAACGTGCTGCGGAAGGTTGCGGTTGCTCGATTCACGCGCACCCTCGGCACCATGCTCTCTTCGGGCGTGCCCATTCTCGACTCGCTCGAAGTGACGGCTCGAACCGCGGGCAACTTCGTGGTCGAGAAGGCCGTACGCTACACCCGAGACCGTATCTCCGAAGGCAAGACCATCGCCGTGCCGCTGGCTGAAACCAACGTGTTTCCGCCGATGGTGGTGCAGATGATCGGCGTCGGCGAGGCGACTGGCGCGATGGACGCCATGCTCAACAAGATCGCCGACTTCTACGATGAAGAAGTCGATGCCGCTGTTGCAGCACTCACGGCGATGATCGAGCCCTTTTTGATGGTGTTCCTCGGCGGAATCGTCGGCTTCTTCCTCATCGCGATGTACATGCCGATCTTCACCATGGCTGAGGGCATCAAGTAGCCCACCTGCAGAGGATCGACGTGCTCGACGCGAACGCCGCGCTTCCTGCGGTGGCAGGAGAAGCCACCGCAGAGGGCGGCGCCCATCATCTCGACGGGGAACAGGCCGAGCTGCATCGCCGCCTGCTCTGGCTGGCTGCGTTTCGTGTCGCGGCGGTGACGGTGCTCGTGGGCACCACCGCCGTCATCACCTTCAAGGGTGGCGAGCCGCTCGGCGGGCGCAGCACCATCTCGCTCTCCAGCCTCGCCGTCGGCACCAACCTCCTGCAGATCGGCGTCGTCCTGCTGCTTCGGCTCAAGCGGCGGCTGCGGGAGCTGGCGCTGGTGCAGATCGTTGGCGACGTCGCCTTCGCGGCCGCGCTCGTCTACCTCACCGGCGGCGCCGAGTCCCTCTTCACCTTCCTCTACCTGCTCGCCGTGGTGAACGGCGGCATCCTGCTCGCGCGGCAGGGGGCGTGGTTCGCCGCGAGCGCGGCCTTCTTCGCGCACATCACCCTGGTGCTGGTGATGCAGTTCGGCTGGATCGCTCCCGCCGAGGGAAACGTCACGGCGCTCGGCTGGGCCGACCTCTACCAGGTGATTTTCACCCACGGCGCCGCCTTTGGCCTCACCGCCGTCGTAGCGTCGTACGTCGCTGGCCAGCTCGAGCGGGCGGGGGCCCGGGCCGAGGTGGCAGAGGAGAGCCTGAGCAAGCTCGGGGCGCTGCACGACGCGATCGTTCGCTCGATCTCGTCGGGCATCGTGACCACCGACGAGGACCACGGGGTCAGCTTCATCAACCGGGCAGGCGAGGACATCCTCGGAACCCGCTTCGAGACCCTGCGCGGCGAGCCGCTCGACCGCATCTTTCCGGTGCTCGGGACGGCGCTGGGCCGCGCGCGAGATACGCTGCAGCGCCTCGAGTGCACCTGGCAGCGGCCCGACGGCTCCACCCGGGTACTGGGCTTCACCATCAACCCGCTGATCGACGGAGAGGGGCGACGCCTCGGTACCTCCGCCGTTTTCCAGGACCTGACCCCCTTTCGCGACCTCGAAGCGCGGGCTGCCCGATCGGAGCGACTGGCGACGGTGGGTGAGCTCTCCGCGGGTCTCGCCCACGAGCTGCGGAATCCGCTCGCCTCGATGTCCGGCTCGATCGAGATGCTCGCAGCGAGCAGGACCCAGGGCGAGGAGGACCAGCGCCTCTTCGACATCGTGCTGCGGGAAGCCGATCGCTTGAACAGCCTGGTCACCGACTTCCTGGCCTTCGCGCGCCCCGCAGCGCCCGAGGCCCGCGACCTCTCCCTGCCGGAGCTGCTCGGCGAGGTGATGCACGTCTTCTCCGCCGATCCGCGGCTGGCGCGCTTTCGCCTCGAGAGCGAGATCGCCGATGCCCACGCCCGCATCGATCCGGCGCAGATCAAGCAGGTCCTCTGGAACCTGCTCCTCAACGCGGCGCAGGCCTCCGGGACGGATGGCACCCTCGTGCTCCGCTGCGGGCCGGGGCAGAGCGCTGGCACGGCCTTCATCGCCGTGCAGGACGCCGGTTGCGGCATCGAGCCCGAGCTCCTCGCGCGCATCTTCGACCCCTTCTTCACCACCAAGGCGCAGGGCACCGGCCTGGGGCTCGCGACCGTGCACCGCATCGTCGAGTCCCACGGGGGGCAGATCGAGGTGCAAAGCACCCCGGGCGTCGGCACCTGCTTCACCCTGGTCCTGCCCGCGCCTGCGGAGGAGAGCTGATGGCCCGGATCCTGGTCGTCGACGACGAACGATCGATGCGCGAGATGCTCGAGATCCTGCTGCGCAAGGCGGGCCACTCGGTGGTGCTCGAGGAGGACGGGCCGTCTGCGTGCGCCCGGGTCGCGGAGGAGGAGTTCGACCTCGTCGTCTCCGACCTGCGCATCGGCAGGCACTCCGGCATCGAGGTCCTCGAACGCACCAAAGCCGTGTGGCCGCACACCGAGGTGGTGATCATCACCGCCTTCGCTGCCACCGAGAACGCGGTGCAGGCGATGAAGCTCGGCGCCTATGACTACGTGATCAAGCCGTTCAAGGTGGACGAGCTGCTCGTCGTCGTCGGCAAGGCGCTCGAGAAGCGCGCCATCGTCCGGGAGAACGTGTCGCTCAAGCTGCAGCTCGGCGAGCGGACGCGGGTCGGCGGCCTGCTGGGCAAGAGTGTGGCGATGCGGGAGCTCTTCTCGCTCGTCACGCGGGTCGCCGCGGCGCGGACCACGGTGCTCGTCACCGGCGAGAGCGGCGTCGGCAAGGAGCTCGTCGCCAGGGCGATCCACGAGCGGAGCCCGCGGGCCGAGAAGGAGTTCGTCGCCGTCAACTGCGGCGCGATCCCCGAGGGGCTGATCGAGAGCGAGCTCTTCGGCCACGAGCGCGGCGCATTCACCGGCGCCAACCACGCCAAGCCCGGCCTCTTCGAGGTGGCGCACGGCGGCACGCTCTTCCTCGACGAAATCGGAGAGCTACCGCTGCAGGTGCAGGTGAAACTGCTGCGGGCCTTGCAGCAGCGCACCATCCGTAGCGTGGGCGGCGTCAAGGACGTCGAGGTCGACGTGCGCATCGTCGCCGCCACCAACCGTGACCTGGCGGAAGAGGTGAGGGCGGGGCGGTTCCGCGAGGATCTCTTCTACCGGTTGAACGTCATTGGCCTGAAGGTGCCACCGCTGCGCGAGCGCCGGGAGGACGTGCTGCTTCTCGCCGAGCACTTCCTGCGCCGCTTCGGCGAAGAGCAGGGGCGGGAACTCCACCTCTCGCGCGAGGCGCAGGCCGCCTTGCTCGACTATGACTTCCCGGGAAATGTGCGCGAACTCGAGAACCTGATGGAGCGGGCGGCGACGCTCTCCGAGCAGGGGCTCATCGATCCCGACGTCTATCCGGCGCAGGTTCGGGGCCGCGAGGGCTCCGCCGCGTCGGTGGCGGCGCCGATGGCAGGGGAGGGGATCCCGCCGCAGTTCGACCTGCAGGCGTGGCTCGACGCCTGCGAGCGGCAGATGCTCGAGAAGGCCCTGGCGCAGACCGGCGGAAACAAGACCGAAGCCGCCCGGGTCCTGGGGATCACCTTCCGCAGCATCCGCTATCGCCTCGCCAAGCTGCAGATGGAGACGCCGCAGGGCTCCACCGAGGCGGAGCCGAACTAGGGGATTGGATCCGCAGGGACGAGCGTCGTCGCGGCGGTGGGGGCGCAGTTCTCGTCCTGGTTGCGCGGCGGCCGGATTCGGGGTGTCGGGGCTGCTGCGTTCGGCTGCTCGGCGGCGGCCCGCGCGCTCAGAGGCGCGGTGCCGCTGCGCTGCGCCACCGTGACCTCGAGCATCACGAAGGGTACCTCGGTTCGCAGCGCCTCGAAGTCACCGGCGACCAGAGCGGCGTGATCCGAGAAGCCGAGTCGCACCGCTTCCTGGAGCTCTTGCAGTGCGGGCTCCGGCTCGTCGAGCTGCGCCAGGGCGCGGGCATGCTCGAAGCGCCCGAGCGCATCTTCGGGGTGGGCTGCGACGAATCGCGCGAACAGCGCCTCCGCTGCCCGGGAATCCCCCTGTGCACCCCGGAGCAGCCCGAGGTTGTAGAGCGCCTTCGGATGGGTTTCGTCCGCCTCCAAGGCTCGCAGGAAAGCAACGGCAGCTCCCTCGAAATCGCCGGCGCGGGCCCGCTCGAGGCCCGCATCGGCGTCCCGATCGGCTGCGTTCCCGCACCCGACGAGCAGCAGCACGGCGATCAGCCCGCGGAAGGCGCCGTTCATCAGAACGTCTCCCGCCAGGAGACGACGCGCGGCAGCACAGCTGTGGTGGGAGCGAAGGAGTTGGCGTTCGGTCCCTGGCCATCGCTGTTCGTAATGCCCTGCTGCATTGGGCCGTCCTCGCCCGCGACGTAGATATTGCCGTCGGCGGCGACAGGGGCGGACGGCGGCTGCTCGCCAGCATAGAGCGTGATGCTGTAGCGGTTGCCGTTGGCTTCGAACCCGTCGCACTCGCTGCAGGCGGTATCGTTGGTCACGTCGAGGCACCAGAGGCGCGCGACGCCCTCCTTCGAGCACTGGTCACCGGGCGGCGACCAGGTGGTGTAGATGATCCAGTCATCGCCGTTCGACTGCCGGGAGAAGATCGGGGCGCCGAGAAGGCGCGGCTTCTGGCCCTGGTCGTTGTCGTTGACCGTCCACCAGCTATTCGCGCCGCAGACGATAGCCGAACCCGAAGGGCAGGTGGATGAACCCGTGTCGGTGAAGATGCGGGCGTCGATGTCCCAGTAGTTGCCGTTGTTGCGCTGCTGGTCCGGATCGTCCCCGCTGTTCACGCCGCTGCCGAGGACGGTCATCACCCGGTCCCGGAAGGTATCGGTCGAGCGGGGCGGGACACCGAAGGCGGTCGGATGGGTGGCGAGGATGCGCTGGCCCGCCATCGAGCTCACGAGACAGAGATCGGTGCCGTTGCGGTGGCCGATGCTGGCAAGCGTCGTGCTCGTATCGCCGAAATAGATGCGGGCCAACCCACCATCCCAGCCGGCCACGTAGGCGGCGTCGATCAAGCCATTCATGTCGCTGTCGACGGCAGGAATATCGGCGACGGCAGCCTTCTGGTTGTCGAAGGTGAAGGACTTCAACACCTCGCCGTTCGCAACGTCGAGGACCCACGAGTAGGCACCCTCGGCACCCTGTCCGATGCCGTCGCCGTGGTCCGGGTAGGCGCCGTCGTAGTTCAAATTCAGCCAGCCAAACGACTTCTTGGTGCCGTGGAGGACCGACCCCTTGTTGCTGGTGGTGATCGAAGAGCAGGTCCCACCACCGCCGGTGCTGTATTTGGGGCAGTTGTGATGGTCAGTGTTGTAACCGCTTCCCATCATCGTGAGCCACTTGGGCACGCCGTCGAAGTTGACCAGGCCGATGAACGGGAGCGACCAGCTCTTGCCCATGGCCACCGAGCTGGTGGAGGTGGGCTGGTAGGTGAATTCCCACAGCGCCTGCATCGGCTTGCCCTGATCGGTGCGTGAGCAGGCCATCGTTCCGTCGGAATTGCGGAATGGCGCCATCGGATCCGTGACGTCCAGGGTCACGTACCAGGAGCCGCCCCAGCCCTGGCCACAGTGGAGGAGCGTGCGCCAGCCACAGTAGGCCTTGTGCTGCTCGGAGGCGCTGAGCTGCCAGGGCCACTTCCAGTTGGTCTCGTCGCAGGTGGTGAACGAGGTGTCGATCTGGACGTCGGTGAAGCGGCAGGAGAGATCCTGTGAGTAGAAGCGCTGCCGGCCGCCTTCGACAGCCACCAGCGTCTTCGCCAGCATGTTCGCCGGCAGGTACGCCCAGGCCTCGTCGCCCGGGCGGTAGCGCGGGGTGCCGCCGCAGTTGTCGCCGAGCGGCGGGTCACCGGCGTAAACGTCGTTGCCGGCGTGGAAGGCATGGATCATGCCGTCGTTCGCGCCCACGTAGATCATCTCCGGGCGCTTCTTGAACATCTGCTTGAAATAGGGATAGGCGCGATCACGGTAATAGCGTTCGGGGGCTTCAACCACCGCCGTGGACGAATGGTAGATGTCACCGAGGTCCCAGTCGCGGATCGCTCCCTCACCGTGCAGCCACTTGAGGATCTTGGCGAGCTGGAGGTTGGTGGGGCTTTGCAGGGTGCTGCTGGTCACCGATTCCGGCAGGCCGGTGGGCAGCTCGCTGCTGTCCATGGCGTCAGACACCCGAGGCACGTAGGCCTCCCACGCCGTGCGCAGGGCCTGCACCGAACTCGAGGATCCGAGGTAGGCCTCCAGCGTCGAGAGGCCCAGCAGGTTCAGCGAGCCCCAATTGGTGTGGTCGCTGGTGGGGACGTAGCTATCGAGGTTGAGCCGTTGGGTGCTGGTGATCGGGATGGTGACCGCGCCCTCATTGCCCGTGGTGGGCGTGCGCTTGGTCCCCATGACGCCGGTGTAGATGTGGCGGCTCGCCATGCCGTACGTGTTGCGCTTCGGGCGTTGGGTGAGAATCTCGCCGGCCTCGAAGATGCAAGCCTGGTTCTTCGAGCCGCTGAACGTCCGGTCGGTCGAGGTGATGTCGCAGGAGTCCAGCACCGTGTCGTTGTTGTAGGTGAGAAACTCCCACTGGTTGCTGTTGGGCGTCTTCTCCTTGAAGAGCCGCAGTGCGTACAGGCGCCCCTTGGTCTTGCTGAGGTGCTTGACCTTGTCGTTGTTGGGCAGCGTGGTCTCGACGAAGCTGTCGCTGACGAGTTGGAAACCGCCCCAGGTCATGTAGTTGCTTGCGATGCGATCGATCTCGGTGCCCTCGAGGTGCACCGTTGCAATGATCGGATCGGCGCCCGAGTAGCGGGTCACCGTGTCGGTGGTGCAGCCCTCGCGGAACACGCTGTACAGGTAATCCGCTCCGGCGCGCACCGGCAGCGCGACGAGCGCCGCGAGCAGCAGGGGAAGGGATCGCTCGGTGATTCTGAAGCCCATCGCTTGCTCCTGCCTCAGTTGAAAATAAGGCTGATGTCGGAAACGACCGGAATGGTCGAGCTGCCGCCGAGCGGTCCCGTCGACTTCTGGCCCTGCTCGGTCGGCCCGCCGCCGCCGCCGGGGCTTGCCTCGACCAGCGCGTGGAGATTCGCCCGGCCGACGACGTTGCCGCCGCTCATCACCTGCCCGCGGATCAGGACCAGGGTGGTGTCGGCGATCGCCGGCTGATTCGGGTCGCGAAGCACCTGGTAACGGGGCTGCAGCACCTCGTTGCGAGGGCCGCGCACCTCCGGGAGCCACTGCCAAGCGTCAACGCCCGCCCCATCGTTGCCGATGTAGAAGCCGTTCGCAGCAGGCGTGGCGGGCTGCTGGAGCCCCATGAAGTGGTGCACGCCCGCTTCCGCGGCGGTGAGCGCCTGGCGACGCATCAGGCGGGAGGTCGCGGTGCCCTCTTCACCGATGCTCGACATCACCGCGGTGGCGCCGACGATCGCCAGCACCACCAAGATGAGCATGCCGATGAGGAGGCTGAATCCTCGCTCGTTCTTCGGGAGCATCGTGCGTCTCCTAGCCATCCACGAGGAAGCGGGAGAGCGGCTTGATCTCGACGATGGTCTCGAACGAGTAGAGCTGCGCCGTCCCGTTGGCGGGGTTGTTGTCCAAGTCGAAGCCATCCCGCACGTTCGCCCGCTCACGGGGAGCGGCTACCTTGAAGGCGACGCGGACGGTCCGAATGCGGTTGCGATCGAGAAGGTAGCGGAGCTGCGAGGTGGCGTCGGTGGGCGACAAATTCGCGCTCGGCGTGCCCTCGACCGGCGTATTGACAATCGGGCTGGTCACGGCCGTCGTTGTCTCCAGTCCGACCACCTGCGCGGTATAGCCCGACGGCATGTAGGGCGGGGCGTTCGGCGCATCGTTCGGGTAGCCCGCAGGAACCGCACGCGAGAAAAGGTTGACCGGTGGGGTCAGGAACCAGTCGCCAGCGGTGGTGTTCCGGCTCACAAGGGCCGCGGCGCCGTTGAACTCGCCGCTCCTGGTGAGCAGCTGGTACATGAACAGCGAATAGTCGTAACGGTGGTCGATGTCCGCGGGATCCGCCGGGTTGAACCGCATTGCATCGTCGAGGACCACGTTGTCCAGCAGCACGGCCACCGTGGTGGGCACCGCGGCGCCTGCCAGCGTGAAGCCGAAGGGATTGGTCACCCGCTCGATCCGGCCCAGCACCGCGTTCCGGTTGTTGCCGACCGCCTTCGGATCGGCCCAGCCCTCGTAGGGGACGAAGCGAAAGGTGACGGCGTTCTCGGGATCGTCCGTGAAGGCCTTCGTGGGGGCGGGCGGCGTGTCGTCCGAGGTGAAGCGGCTGCCGTCGCCTGCATCCACCCAGGCATTGCGCGCGATGCTCACCCGCCAGGGATGCGGGTCGAGGACAGCCGCACAGTTCCAGACCGTGGGCGTGAAGGTCGTTGCGCCCAGGCAGGAGCCCGACAGCCTGCCGAACGAGTCGCCGGCGGTGCGGATGTCGCGGGCCATCACCTCGAGTGCCACGCGGGCGGCGCCGACCACTTCGTCGGCTTCCTGCTGGCGGGCGGAGGCGCTCTGGACGCCGTTGAGCGCGACGAAGCCCCCCATGACCACGAGGAGGGAGATCGCGCCTGCAATCATCAGCTCGAGCAGCGTGAAGCCGCTCGGCCTGCTGCGGCGGTTGGTTCTCACGTGGCTGCCCCCGCGTGCAGGATGTCGCTGATTGACCAGGAGACCCACCTGCCATCCGCGCCGCGCCAGAGCACACGAATCCGTGCCTCAGCCGAGTTGATCGGGATGCCGATGCGGTTGTTCCCTCGGGCATCCTGAATACCCGCCACGTTGAGCTCGTAGCAGACGAGATAGGTCTGCCCCTCCCGCTGGAAGGGGAAGGGACCGTAGTCGTACGTGAAGCCGTCGTTCAACGTGGCCGGCTGGCATGCCGCGGTCGCCGAGGGCGCCGCTGGTGCAACCTCGTGCGGCAGCACGTCGAACTTCCAAGCGTCAGCCGCCACGTAGGCCGGGTTGCTCTCCGCCATCGCGTCGAACCGAATCTCCGTTCGCAGGCGCTCCAACACCTCGGTCGCCAGCTGTTGCGCCGTGGTCTGTTTGCGCGCTTCCGTGCCCCGATCGATCGAGATCTTGAGCATCGGCAGCGTCGCCGCCACGCCGACCGCCAGCACCGCCATCGCGACCATCACCTCGATGAGCGAGAAGCCTCGTGCCTTCATTTGCATGCCCACCTGGTGCCGGTCGCGATCGGCCGGTAGATCTGCGAGCGGCCTGAGACGTTCCGGATGCCCACCGCCACCGTGTTCTCCCGGGTCGGATTGCGAGCCGAGGTAAAGGAGATAGTCGCACCCTGGCTCCCTGCGACGGTCGCCACCTCGCCGCTAGGAAAGACCCGAACAACGTTCGCGAGTGTAGCCGCGTCGGGGGCGCCGGCGCACATCGAGCAATTGGGGAGGGCCTGCAGCCCGGCGGTCTGCTCCTCCGCGCAGCGGATGTCGTTCGCGGTGCCGCCGGTGCCGAGCGTAATGCCTGGGTACTCGTCGAGGCACAGCCGGTCGTAGACGGTCGCCGTGCCGCCAGCCAACGGGACGTCCTGCAGCGTGATGCTGGGGCTGCAGCCCGCCGCACCGTCAGCGCTCACCCGCAGCTCGACCGGCCGATTCAGTCGCGCCGCGAGCGCCGACGCCTCTCGGCTCTTCTGCAGCGTCCACCTCGCCACGGCACGCGCCCGCCACCCGGGCAGGGTTGCATCGATGCGCCACACGGTGACGCCGGCAAGTATGCCGGCGATTGCGACCGCCAGCATGAGCTCGATCAGCGTGAATCCTCGTCGAGATCGCATTTTCGTTCGCTTAAGCAGATTTCGTGCCACCAAACGAGTGATTCAGCGGTCGTTCTGGCCTTCGTTCCTCCGCACCATCTAGCACCGGATCGCAAAAAATGCGTACGGGCATCCGCTTCAGCCTCGGGCGACGTAGCGCGAGTCGGTACCGAAAACCCAGCGGAGGAAAAAGCCTTGGCGACAACGACCTCAAGTGCTTCCCGAGCCCGGCTCTTCAGACGATGCGGTTACACGGGGCGGCACGATGTAAGCCTCGGCTGCTGACACAACGGCCTAGCTGCGTACGTCTTCATCTTGAAAAGGCGTAGCGCCAAAGACGGGAGTGTAGTGTCCCGACGTAGTCAAGACAGTGGCGCAGGTGGAGATGGGTTCGGTTGAACGCCATGTCTCCAGGCTCCTACACCGCGTGAGCAGCTCCTTCTCCTGCTCGAGCTCTGCCTCGCGAGCCCTCTTGCTCGAGCCCCGCTCGATCATCTTCTCGATCCCCGCAAGCGCCTCGTCGCGCCAGCTCTCGATCGTGGAGGGGTATACGCCGTACCTCATGGCCAGCGGGTCGACCGAAGCCTTGCCCGCGAGCAACTGCAGGACGGCTTCGCGCCGATCCTCTGCGCCTCTGCGACCGGGCCTGCCCCGACGGACATCAGGGGAGTTGGAGGTGGTGTCGAGCTCGGTGCCCGTCTCGGGCGCCGAGGAGGGGGAGGATGCTTCGTGCTTCTTTTGCTTGCGCCTCATGCGCCTATCTCTACCCGCTCCGCCGGAGGATCAGCGAGTCCGAGGCTGTCAACCTGGACGGCGGGAACGCCGTAGCAGCTTCCGGTGGAGCGGGTCCTAATCTAAGCGAAGCTGCGACCAGAGTAGGAGTTCAGGGCGATATAACGACCTCGGCACGCCGAACTCTAGCCGAGGTCTCGCTTGGCGAAGATGGTGCCGGCGACCGTCAGCAGAACGAGACCGTAGGCGGCTGCATACGCCATCCCCAGCAGCACGCTATCGGTCAGAATCGCCTGTCCATGGACCAGTCTCCCGAGCGGGTCCAGCAGACTGAAGTCGGGTAGCATGCGGTAGAGAATCTCACCGATCCCGCGCATCACCGGCGATTCGCTCTGACCCATGAAATAGCGGAGGTCGGACGAGAGATAGCCCGCAACCGTCACGCCGATCGTCCCAATTAGTGCCACGGTCGAGGAGACGAAGGTGGAAAGCGCCACGGCGATCGTAGCAACCAAGCCAAGTCGAATGAGCAGCATTACCCAGGTGAGTGCGTAGTCGCCCCACGAGAATAGCCTCCCGCCCTCCTCAAGGTCGGCGTAAACGGCGATAGCAACGGTGGCAGCAGCCATCATTAGCGAGGCATTCAGCCAAGTGGTCACGAGGACCCCGGCGAACTTACCGGCGATGTAGGTCGAGCGCTCAATCGGCTTGGCCAGCACTGGAAACACCAGGCGGCGGTCGACTTCGCGGCTGATGGCGGTGATGCCTAGCAGGGTGGCGGTAACCACGCCGGCGAAGGTCACGCTACTGAGCGACATGTCGGTCACGATGCGCAGGCGGTAGCCGAGCGTGAGGTTTGAAAGCACGACGGAGAGCGCCACCAGGCCGAAGCTGAAAGCAACCAGCCCGTAAAGGATTCGATCGCGGAGGGCTTCAGCCAACGTGACGGAGGCCAGTGATGCGATGCCAACCAATCGCTGATTCATCGAAGTCCCATGTCTAGTTGTCGGAACGAGCGGTGCGGACGGGCCTGCTCAAGCGCTTGCCCTCTGGCGGTTCGATCTGGCCGGTCGACGGATCGTAGCGGTAGGGCGAGCCACTTGGGGAAACCGGGACTGCCACCAGCCCCCGTCCCACGAGTTCGTCGAGATCGGGCGGCGGTGCGCCGAATTGCGCTTTGTACTGGGCGATCAGGTCCTCTAGACGCACGAGGTCCCGCTCGATCCGGAGTTCGAGCAAACGCTCCTCGAGCCTTTCGCGAAGTCCCGGTTCGTCCGTCGAGAGCAGGAGGTTCTCGAAATAGGCCACGGCAGCATCTGCCTGCCCGGCAGCTGATGAAAGGCGTGCAACCATCTCACGCACAAGATTCGGCGCACCCGGGACCGCTGCGGCCCGCTGGAGGTAGCTCGCGCCCGTGGCGAGATCGTTCCGCTCGTACCAGTGGTTGAAGGCGAGGTAAAAAGGAAGCTGCCAGCGATCCCCGACGTTGTGCATGCCCTTCGCGAGGATGGCATCCGATTCGTCGAGCCGTTTTGCCGAGTTGAGGGCGACACCTGCCGCCTGGTACGCATAGCCGTAGAGTGGATCCACGTCGGTAATCAGGTCCGCGAGTTCGAAGGCCTGTGGCAGACCGTCGCGCATTGCTTCAGGGCTGCCAATGTATTGCACGAACCGTAGCCAGTAGGCATCCGCCAAGGTCACCTGCTGGCCAAGCGCAAGCAGACGTACGCTCGGGCCATCGGGGAGAAAAAGGCGGTAGCCACCATCAGTGCCAGCGTCGGCCTGGCGGGCTACGAGGATACGCTGGGCCGAATAGGCCGCGTAGCCTGCGGAAACGATGGTGACCATGACAGCGAGGTGCTGGAGGAACGCCCTGGGCATTTCGAGGATGATGTCCGATGCGCAGCTCTGGAACAAGAACGGAGCGATCGAGCCCCTGCCAAAGGAGACTCGACGCAGACGCAAAGGGCCGGGTCGCGAGCGACCCGGCCCTTTCCGAGGCGATGGAATGCTTGCTTAGAAGTCGTCCTCGGGGGTAGCGAGGAACGTGCGCTCAACGTTGTTGGTCTCGTCGGCGGCGATGCTCCAGGCCTCAATCGACGCGTTGGTGCAGATCGCGTTCACCGCAGGCGGAACGGCGGCGGCGGTGGGCGCGGGCTTGCCGTAGATCCAGCAGGAAACGTTCGTGTCGCCGCTGCCGTCAACGTCACCCAGTGCAGTAATCGTGAAGTCGGTCGCACCCGGCGCTGCCGCAGTCGTGTCGACGTCGTACTGGAAGTAGACGCTCCCTTCGGGCTGCCACGCGATGTCGTCGAAGCCGGTGCCCGTCGGATCGCCCCAGGCCGACTTCGCCACGCCGGGAAGCGCGGCGGGCAGCGTGGTGGTCGGCATGAACGAGTCCTTGCTCGCCTGGTAGGCGATCTCGCTCGTGCGGATCGCCGCGACGTTGACCGAACCCTCGCTGCGCTTCGTGCGCAGCTGGTACTTGAGGAAGTTGGGAATCGCGATGGCGGCAAGAATGCCGATAATCGCGACGACGATCATGAGCTCAATGAGGGTGAAGCCGCGGGCTGCCTTCTTGAACATCGTTGTTCTCCTTGCAGGTGTCGAGCCGCTCGGAACCCAATTGTCGGTGCCACGTGGGCACGATCTCAGCCTGGGGCCGCTCGGTTGTAGAGAGCATGGAGCAACTCTCGTGCCGACGCCAATTTCCTGAAAAGGGGCGCCAGGGGGCGGGAGCGGGCCATGTCCTGCGCCCGCTCTGCCTGTTTGCGGCAGCAGCAACTTCCCCGGTGACGTAAAACGGCAATCGCTCGCTTGTTGCTCGTACCCGCAGCGCTCGGTAGAGTTTGTGGCTGATCTGCACCTCATGCTTCATGTGGGACTATGACGCCAATTCTTGAAACGGTAGAGCTTACCAAGACCTACAAGGTCGGGTTCCGCCGCCGGGATCTCACGGCAGTGAAGCAACTGAGCCTTTCGGTGAGTGCTGGGGAAATTTTCGGCTTTCTCGGGCCGAACGGTGCGGGGAAGAGCACCACCATCAAGATGCTGGTCGGACTGACCTACCCTACCTCAGGTGGCGCGAGCATCTTCGGCCACCGAATCCCGTCGCGTAAGGGTAGGGAGCGGATGGGCTTCCTACCGGAACATCCCTACTTCCATGACTTCCTCACGCCTTGGGAGGTCCTCGCTCTGGCGGGCCGTCTGTGCGGGCTCTCGACTGCGACTTTGCGGGAACGCTCCGCCAAGCTACTCGAGCTGGTGGGGCTCCAAGCCGCACAGGATCTGCCGTTGCGCCGATTCTCAAAGGGCATGCTGCAGCGCATTGGCATCGCCCAGGCGCTCATCAACGATCCCGACCTCGTGATTCTGGATGAACCGATGAGCGGCCTCGATCCGATGGGGCGCAAGGATGTACGCGAAATCATCTTCCGCCTCAAAGAGGAGGGAAAGACCGTCTTTTTCTCCACACACATTCTTTCCGACGTTGAAGCGATCTGCGACCGCGTCGGGCTGATGCTGGGCGGTGAGCTCCGAGAGATGGGTCGGTTGGACAGCCTGCTTTCGGCGAACACCCGGGGAATCGATGTGGTGGTGGCCGCGCTGCCGCCCGCTCTTGCCGCGACGATCGGCGAGCTTGCGAAGCGTACGGTGCCAAAGGGCGATGCGACCTCACTCAGCTTCGAGACAGAGGATACAGCTGATCGTGCGATCGGGCTCCTCGCCTCCGCCGGCTTACGCATCGTCTCCGTCAACCGGCACCGGGAGACGCTCGAGGACCTCTACGTCCGTCGCGCCAACGAGACCGGAACGGCCAAGCCGCGTGGGCCCAGCCTCCATCCCACGAGCTGATAGATGCTCGATGCACTGCCAATCTGGTACGCCCTCGTTGTTGCCTTCCTGTTCGGAACGCTGGTCGGTTCGTTCCTCAACGTGGTGATAGCTCGTGTGCCCACGGGCATGTCGGTGGTGAAGCCGCGCTCGCGATGCCCGGGTTGCGAGCGCCCGATCGCGGGCTACGACAACGTCCCGATCGTCTCGTGGCTCCTGCTCCGCGGACAGTGCCGTCGTTGCGGGATCCGGATCTCGCCTAGGTATCCCTTCGTCGAACTAGCGGTTGGTCTCCTGGCGGTCGCCGCTGTTCGCCAATTCGGTCCGAGCTGGTGGGCTGTTGCGGCGTTCGGCTTCCTGGCGGTGCTGGTGGCTCTCACCTACATCGATCTGGACCACTGGCTGCTACCTCGTTCGATCACGATACCGTTCATCGCGATTGGACTTGGCGTGTCGCTGATCCCGGGAGCACCTGGGATCGCCTCGTCGGCGATGGGGGCCGCCGCCGGATTCGCCGCGTTCGTCGTGCTCGGCTTCCTCGCCGAGAAAATTCTCAAGAAGGAAGCTCTCGGCGGCGGCGACGTCTGGCTGCTAGCGATGATCGGTGCCTGGCTCGGCGTCGAGTCGCTGCTGCCGGTGGTGCTTCTCGCCTCCCTGCAGGGTGCGGTGATCGGCGGCTTTCTCCTGATCGCCGCCCGGCGGCGCCAGCAGGCTACGGCGATGGCGCCCCCGAAGCCCACCGGCGACGCGGACCTCGACGACTGGGTTCCGCCGGAAGGTGCGGTTCCCTTTGGGCCCTTCCTGGCCCTCGGCGCGGCGGAATACCTCTTCTTCGGTGAGCGCCTGGTCGACTGGTACCTGGGCCTGCTCGCCGGAGGCTGAAAGCGTGGCGTCGCCCCGGCTTTCGCTGCGGTGGCAGATCGCGATCTGGGCGGTGGGCTTCGGCCTCGTCTTTGCCTCGCTCGGCTTTGTCGGTACGGCCCCGCTCGTCCAACAGGCGGCGCTGCGGGGCAGCGCTGCGCCGATGCTCGCGCTGCTCGCCGGCCTTTCGGCGCTCGCGGGCCTCGCGCTGGCCTTCGCCGTCTACGCGCTGCTGGTCCGCACCGTGGCCCGGCCTGCGGATCGCCTCCTCCGGGCCACGGAGCGCATCGGTGCGCAGGGCGGCGCCCCCACGCTCGTCGCGGAAGAGGGCCCGGTCTTCACCCGGCTGGGAACCGCCTTCGATCGAATGAGTGGTCGCCTCCTCGAGGAGCAGCGCCGGGTCGAGGCGCAGCTCGACGAGCTGCGCCGCGTCAACCGGGAGCTCACCCTAGCGCGGGACGCGATGGTCGCTCAGGAGAAGATGGCGATGGTCGGCCGCCTCTCCGCGGGCATCGCCCACGAGATCGGCAACCCCCTCGCCGCCATCCTGGGCTACGTGGAGGTGGCCCAGACCACGCCAGCAGGCCGCGGGCTGGCTCCCATGCTCGAGCGGATGGAGCAGGAGGGCCGGCGCATCGACCGGATTGTGCGGGACCTCCTCGACTTTGCCAAACCGCGGCCCGCGGACAACCTCCAGCCGTTGGAGGCGGAGCTCGTGGCCCGACGAGCGGTGCGCCTGGTCGAAGGGCAGGGGAGGTTCCGCGGCGTCGCCGTCTCCTACGACTTCGCCCCCGGCCTGCCACGCGTCATGGCCAACCCCCACCAGCTGCAGCAGGTGCTTGTGAACCTCCTCGTCAACGCGGCGGACGCGATGGCGGGCGCCGGCACACTGGTCGTCGGGGCCCGGTTCGATGGTCGCGCCGTTCTTCTTTCCGTCCGCGACCGGGGCCCCGGCATCGACCCCGCGGTCCTGCCCCGGCTCTTCGAGCCCTTCTTCACCACCAAGGATCCGGGCGCGGGCACCGGCCTCGGGCTGGCGATCTGCCATTCGCTCGTGCAGGCGATCGGCGGCTCGATTGCCGCAAGGAACCATCCCGACGGCGGCGCCGTCTTCGAGGTGCGCCTGCCCGTGGTAGAGGAGAGCAAAGCGCCCCCGGCGCGGATCGGCTGACCACCATGGCGTTCCATCACCTGCTCGTCGTCGACGACGAAGAATCGATGCGCCACGTCCTCCTGCTCCTCCTCGAGCAGCGGGGCTACGCTGTGCGCGCCGTGGGCTCCGCGGAGGAAGCGCTACAGGAACTCGAGAGCCGTCCCTACGACGTGGTGATCACCGACGTGCGGATGCCGCGCATGAGCGGCATCGAGCTGGTGCAGCGGGGTAGGGCAGCCTCCCCCGAGACCAGCTTCCTGGTGATGAGCGCGTACGGTTCCGAGGAGCTGGCGATTGAGGCCCTCAAGGCCGGGGCCTTCGATTACGTCTCCAAACCGTTCAAGCCGGACGAGCTCGCGATCAAGCTCCGTATGGCCGAGGAGCGGGAGCGCTTCCGCAGCCAGGTGCAGCGCCTCAAGGCCGAACTCCACGAAGAGAAGGGGCTGGACGCGATCATCGGTCACAGCGTCGCCACCAACGATCTCGCCCGCCAGATCCGCCGCATCGCCCCAGTGAAGACCACGGTGCTGATCACCGGGGAGAGCGGCACCGGCAAGGAGCTCGTCGCCCGCGCCCTCCACGAGCTCTCCCCGCGCAGCAACCAGCCCTTCGTCGGCGTGAACTGCGGCGCCATCCCGGAGACGCTCATGGAGAGCGAGCTCTTCGGGCATGTAAAGGGCGCCTTTACCGACGCAGGCCGAAATCGCAAGGGCCTCTTCGCGGAGGCGGACGGGGGCACACTCTTCCTCGACGAGATCGCTGAGCTCTCGCCGCAGATGCAGGTGAAGCTCCTCCGCGTGCTGCAGGAGGAGGAGATCCGCCCAGTCGGCGAGTCGCGCAGCCAGAAGATCGACGTCCGCGTGGTGGCGGCCACGATGAAGGACCTGCAGCGGGCGGTGGCCGATGGCTCGTTCCGCGAGGACCTCTATTACCGCCTCAACGTCGTGAACCTCGACCTGCCGCCGCTCCGTGCCCGCACCGACGACATCCCGCCCCTCGTCCGCCACTTCCTGGGCAAGTACAACGCCCGGCTGCGCCGGGAGCCGCCTGTCCGCCGGATCTCCGACGAGGCGATGGCGCTCCTGCGGAGCTATCCCTGGCCCGGCAACGTCCGCGAGCTGGAGAACGCGATCGAGCGGGCGCTTGTGCTTGCGGAGGGGGAGGAGCTCGGCCCGGAGGCCTTCGATCGGCTCCGGTCCGCAGAAGCCCGGTCGTCGCTGGCGAAGGGGGGGAGGGCGGTGCTGCTCGACGACAGCGAACTCTCGATCAAGCAGGCCGTGCGCCGAATCGAGGAGGAGCTGATCCGGCGCGCCCTCGAGCATACCGGTGGCAACCGGACCCGCGCCGCACAGGTGCTGGAGATCAGCCACCGGGCGCTGCTCTACAAGTTGAAGGAGTTTAGAATTCGCTGACGCGTGTGAGTGCATGTCTCCCATGGATATGGGGTGCGCAAGAGAGCGTGTTGCTGCAGCTGCGTCGAGGCTCCGCTTCGCGCGGCCGGGAACTTGACCCTCGAACGGTCTCGCTCTAGTGTCGCGCGGCTTCGCTGGCCGCGAGAAAAGGCGGTCCGTCCGGTCGAGCAGGGGGGCTCGGTTGGACGGTGGGCGGGCGTCCGTTGCCGGGGGGCGACCGGTGGGTCATCCGCTTATAGCGGGAGAAAAATCCCCAAAAGGCTCGCGGACCTACAGGAATTTTGCACCTTTCTGGGGCGGTGCTAGGATGCGCCGCAGTTGCACGAACAGCGGCGAGGATCGCAATGGCCAAGGGCAAGCTGGCGCTGGGACTCGATATCGGGTCGAGCTCCGTCAAGATGGTCCTGCTCAAGGAGTCGAAGCGCGGCTTCGAGCTCGCACATTTCGGCATTGCGCCGATCCCTTCCGAGGCGATCGTCGACGGCGCCCTGATGAACTCGACTGCCATCGTGCAGGCGATCCAGGAGCTGGTCGCCGCCCAGAAAATCAAGCACAAGGAAGTGGCGCTTGGCGTTGCAGGCCACTCGGTGATCATCAAGAAGATCCAGCTGCCGGTGATGAGCCAGGAGCAGCTGGATGAGGCAATTGCCTTCGAAGCCGAGCAATACATCCCGTTCGATATCAAAGACGTGAACATCGACACCCAGATCCTCACGCCGCCGGGTGACGAGGCGGACGGGGTGATGGACGTCCTTCTTGTCGCGGTGAAGAAGGACATGATCAACGACTACACGTCGGTGATCGCCGAGGCGGGCCTTACTCCAACGATCGTGGATGTCGACGCCTTCGCGGTGCAGAACGCCTACGAGACCGCCTACGGGATCCCACCTGGCGAAACGGTCGTGCTGATCAACGCCGGCGCCTCGGTGGTCAACATCAACATCCTGGCCAACGGCATCACTTCCTTCACTCGCGACATCACGTTGGGCGGCAACCTCTTCACCGAAGAGATCCAGAAGCAGCTCAACGTCTCGCATGACGAGGCGGAGGCGCTGAAGGTCGGTGGCAGCGCAGGTGGTGACGCGGACGCGGTGGTTCCCCAGGAGGTCGAACGGGTGATCCAGGGCGTCGCCGAGCAGATGGCCGGAGAGATCCAGCGGTCCCTCGACTTCTACGCGGCTACCGCTGCCGATGGCCGAATCAGCCGCGTGCTCCTCTCCGGCGGTACGGCCCGCATCCCCGCGCTGCAGCGCACCATCGCGCAGCGCTGCGGTGTTCCGGTCGAAATTCTCAACCCCTTCCGCAACATCGAGATCGATCACCGTCGCTTCGACCCCAAGTACATTCTGGAAGTCGCTCCGATGGCAGCGGTTGCGGTTGGATTGGGCCTTCGCAAGCCCCACGACAAATAACGGTCGCCAAGGCTCACGCCAGCGAGGCTGCGCATGATTCGGATCAACCTCCTCCCCGTCCGGCAGGCAAAGAAGAAGGAAGCGGGCCAGAAGCAGCTCGCCATCCTCGCCGGTTGCGTGCTCGCGGTGCTGGGCGGCAACTACTTCTGGTACTCGAGCCTCGACTCGACCCTTACCGAGAAGAAGCAGGCGGTCACCAAGCTGCAGGCGGAGATCAAACAGCTCGACCAGATCATCGGCGAAATCACGAACATCAAGAAGGACCAGGCGGATCTCGAGGCGAAGCTCGCGGTCCTGGATCGCCTGCGCAAGGGGCGCACCGGTCCGGTGAAGATGCTCGATGCTCTCGCCACGCTGATGCCCGACCGCGTCTGGCTCCGCGAGGTCGATGAGAAGGGTGGCACGCTCACGCTGCGCGGCGCCGCCATCACCAACGAGGACCTGGCGGATTTCATGCGGGAGCTCAAAAAGAACGCCTTCTTCAAGGAGCCGTCGCTGAAGCGGGCGAGCCAGGTCGACGACCGCGATGCCGGCTCGCGGGTGATCCAGTTCGAGCTCTCCTGCGCCATCAATTATTCGGCCTGATCGGCTGCAGCACGAGGATTCCATGGAGCAGCTGATCGACAAGATTGCCAAGGCGCCCTGGGGCACGAAGATCGGCATCGTGGTGCTCATTGCCGCGGTGACCACCGGCCTCAACTGGTACCTCTTCACCGACGATCTCGAGATGCAGATCGAGCGGACGGAGGAGCAGCGCAAGAAGCTCGAGGGCGACTTCATCGACAAGCAGCAGATCGCCGACAACCTCAACGAGTACCGGCGGCAGAAGGAGCTCCTCGAGCAGAAGCTCGAGGCGGCGCTGCAGGAGCTCCCGCAGGACAAGGCGATCGACGAGCTGCTCCGCCAGATGAACGACGTCGGCGTGAAGGCCGGCCTCGAGATCACGGCGGTCGAGCCGCAGCCCGAGAGCAAGGAGCAGTTCTTCGCCCGGATCCCAGTGAAGATGAAGGTCGCGGGCAACTATCACGAAGTCGCGGTCTTCTTCGACTCGGTTGGCAAGCTCAAGCGCATCGTCAACGTCACAGACATCAAGTTCGCGCAGCCGACCAAGCGCAACGAGAAGATGGTGCTCGCTGCCGAGTTCCAGGCGACGACCTTCCGCTTCCTCAAGCCGGAAGAGATGGCGCCGCCGGCGAAGCCCAAGGGAGCGAAGTGATGCGGAGGCTCGATTTTCTCGCCGTGACGCTCGGCGCCATCGCGCTCGCTGGATGCGAGGACGCGCCGAAGGCCCCGCCGAAGCCCGCGGCCCCTGCTGCGAAGGCCAAGGCGGCGGAGCCCGCAGTCGCTGCCGAGGCGGCTGCTGCGGGTGAGCAGGCGCCGATCGTGGCTGAGTACGTTTATACCCCCATCGGCAAGCGGGATCCCTTCCGGTCCTTCTTCGACTCCTTCGAGCCGGTCGAGCCGCAGCAGAACGTCGACGCGAAGTGCGGGCTGCTCTGCCAGTTCGAGCTCGACCAGCTGCGCCTCGTCGCTGTGGTCTCCGGCGTGGCCAGCCCGCTGGCGATGGTCGAGGATCCGGACGGGCGCGGGCACATGGTCCGGCGGGGCAGCCACGTCGGCAAGCGCAGCGGCCGCATCTCCGACATCCGCCGGGACCGGGTGGTGGTGACGGAGCTGCTGCGCAACAAGCAGGGCCAGATTCTTCCGGTGCAGACCGAGATGCCGCTCCGCTCGCAGGATGGCACTCGGGACAAGCCGAGCAACGAACTGATCGATCTCAGCATGGCGGACGGCCGCTGAGCTTCGGCACGGCGCGCAGGTTGGAAACGGGAGCTTTCGGATGAGCCAGGTCTTCAACAAGGTGGGAGCTGCCGTCGGCGCGGCGGTGCTGCTGCTCGCGGCCGGAGCCGGTGCTGCAGGCGCGCTGGACCCGAACGTGGTCGTCCAGGAGCTGCGGGAGGGCACGGCTGCGAGGCCTGCCCAGCGGCTGGTGGATGCGAAGGTGCGTTCGGTCGGCGGCGGCACGCGGATCGACCTCGTCGCCGATGGCGGAGTCGGTACTTACGAGCTGGTGGAGCTGGCGAATCCGCCGCGCCTCGCCCTCGACCTGCATGGCGTGAAGATTGCGCCACGTTCGGGCAAGTCGCTCGGTGCAGGCTCGATCCGCGGCGTCCGCTACGGCGAGCACGAGGGCAAGGTCCGTGTGGTCATCGACGCCGCTGCCGATGCGCCGATGCCGAAGTATCGGATCGACCGCACGGCGAATGGGCTCGCGGTTCGGTTCGAGGGAGCGGCGGTGGCCGTAGCCCCTGCCGAGGCGCCGAAGGCCGGCCGTGTCGTGGTCCGGGACGTGGCGTTTGCGGGAGAGGGGGCCTCGCAGGTGGTCGGCGTCGAGCTCTCGAAGCTCGCCGGCTACGAGGTCACCCGTCCCGATGCCAACACCGCCGTGCTCACCGTGAAGGGGGCGACGCTCCCCGCGGAGCTGGTGCGCTCCCTCGACACCGCCGCGTTCAACGGCCCGGTGCGCACAGTCTCCTCTTTCGTCGACGCCCGCGATGGCTCGGTGAAGGTGGTGGTCTCCCTCGCGCAGGCTGCCGAGGACAAGGTCTCGGTTCAGGGCTCGAAGCTCAGCTGGTCGTTCGATGCGAGCGCCCTCGCCGAAGTGATCGACGAGTCGGGTAGCGTGATTCGCAGCGCGCCGGTGACCGCCGCTGCGGCGCAGGTTGGGCAGGCGAGCAAGGGACAGTACACCGGCCGCCGCGTCTCCTTCGAGTTCAAGGATATCGACATCCACAATCTGCTCCGCGTGATTGCGGAGGTGTCGAAGCGGAACATCGTCGTTTCGGACGACGTGAAGGGCAAGATCACCGTTCGGCTTCGCAACGTGCCCTGGGACCAGGCTCTCGACCTGGTGCTCAAGACCAAGGGGCTCGGCAAGGAGACCACCGGCAACATCATTCGCATCGCGCCGATGCAGCAACTTGCGGCGGAGCGTGATGCCGCTGCCAAGGCTGCCGAAGCCCGGGAGAACTCCGAGCCACTCAAGGTTCGGATCATCCCGGTAAATTACGCTCTCGCGAAGGACGTCGAAGCCAAGGTCCAGGATCTGCTCACGAAGCGCGGCTCGGTGACGATCGACGACCGGACCAACACACTCATCGTCCGCGATATCCAGGACACCCTCGGCCGTGCCGAGAGTCTGGTGCGCACCCTCGATACCCAGACGCCGCAGGTGCTCATCTCGGCCCGCATCGTCGAGGCCTCCTCGAACTTCAGCCGCGATGTCGGCATCCAGTGGGGTGGAAACCTCACGGCTAGCTCCGCGCTGGGCAACAGCACGGGCCTCGCCTTCCCGGCGGAGGCTTCGGCCCGCGGCGGTGTGCCTGGGGCGTTCGGCGGTGGCTTCGGCGTGCCGACCCAGCCGAACTGGGCCGTCAGCCTCCCCGCTGCGATCGCCGAGAACCAGGGTGGCGGCATCGGCTTCTCCTTCGGCTCTGCAGGCAGCGCCGCGATGCTCAACATGCGGCTCACAGCGCTCGAAACCGAAGGTGTCCTGAAGACGGTTTCCGCTCCGAAGGTCACCACGCTCGACAACAAGGAAGCGATCATCGGGCAGGGCATCTCGATCCCCTTCTCCCAGGTCTCCGCTGCCGGCGTGAACACGGTCTTCGTCGAGGCGAAGCTCGAGCTGAAGGTTACGCCGCACGTGACCTCGGACGGCTCGGTGCTCCTCAAGATCAAGGCGACCAACAACCAGCCGAACGACACCCTCACCGGCGCCAACGGTCAGCCTTCGATCACCAAGCGCGAGGCCGAGACCGAGGTGCTCGTGAAGGACGGCGACACTACGGTCATCGGTGGCATCTACACCCGCAAGACCGCCGAGAACCTCGCCCAGGTCCCCTTCTTCGGCGACATCCCGATCCTTGGGTGGCTCTTCAAGAGCCGCAACGTGGTCGACGATCGCACCGAGCTGCTCATCTTCATCTCGCCGACCATCGTGAACCGTGACGCCTCGGTCGTCGTCGGCAACTGAGTCCCGTACGGAGTCTGCAATGCGGAAGAACCTGATTCGTATCGGTACGGCGCTCGCCGGCTTCATCGCGGCGACCCTCGGCCTTGCGGCCTGCGGCGTCGACAGCAGCCCCTCGATGACCATCGAGGGCTTCCACAGCATCAAGCTGGAGGCGGACGGCTGCACGTTCAACACCGACATTATGAGCACCGGCGGCACGTTCGACGCCGGGGCGTCTGCCCAGGGTGGCGGCGAATTCTTCACCTGGATGCGCATCCACAACTCGATGCAGTCGACCGCTAGCGACGAGGAGTGGGAGGAGCGCCAGGACACCAACTGGATCCAGCTCACCGAGGTTCGCATCCGCTACCAGAACAAGGGTGCGTGGTCCTTCCTCCCGGCGAAGCGCACGATCCCCACCGGCATCGTGATCGACAGCTCGGCTGAGCTCTACAAGTCGGTCGCTCCCTTCGACCAGGCGATGGCGCAGCTGATGATCGACGGCGCGAACGGTGTCGCTTCGCCCATCCCGAACCCGGGTGACTGCGCCGACCTGATCGTCACGATGCAGGCTGCCGGCGTGATGGGCGACGGCAGCGACATCGAGTCGAACGAGATCGACTACACCGTCTCGATCTGCAACCAGGTCGTGGGCTGCCCCGCCGGCTGGATCCCCACGGGCTGCTCCTTCGTCCAGCCCGACGGCTTCACCTGCGAGGAGCCCGAGGCTCCGACCGGCGGCTGATCGCACCACACGCCGTACCCACCACCGCCCGGGCTGCTTGACGCGGCGCCGGGCGGTTCTGTAGCTTGCGCCCGCGTTTGGCGCCGGGAGGGAGCCTGGATGGGGTTTCGCGAGAGCCTCGAAGAGGTGTGCGCAGTCGAGGGTGCGGTCGCTGCCAGCGTGATGGGCTTCGACGGCATCGCCATCGACACCGTGACGCCAGCTGCGCCCAGCGTGGACCTCGAGGCGCTGCTGGTCGAGTACGGCGGCATCCTCTCCCACGTGAAGCAGGCCGCCGAGATCCTCCAGACCGGCAAGGTGAACGAGCTCTCGGTGGGCACCGACCGCCTCACCACGCTCCTACGCCCGATCAACCCCGAGTACTTCCTCGTCCTGGCGATGACGCCGGACGGGAACCACGGGAAAGGTCGCTACCTGCTCCGCGTTAACGCTCCCAGGCTGCAAAACGAGTTTTGATCGGGTAAAGGGCTCAATCCTGCCCGGCAGTCAACCGGCCGGCCCACCGCGCATCCCGCGGGGCCGGCCCTGTAGATCCGAGGAAGCCGCCAAAGGCTCCCCGCACGAGAGGCTCAGATGGCCGACATCATCGATACCAGCGCGTTCCGGAACGGTCTCAAGATCGAGATCGACGATCATCCGTACGAAATCGTCGAGTTCCAGCACGTGAAGCCGGGCAAGGGCGCGGCCTTCGTGCGGACCAAGTACAAGTCGCTGCTGAACGGCAACACCCTCGAGAAGAACTTCCGCTCCGGCGACAAGTTCGTGAAGCCCGACATCGAGGAGAAGTCGATGCAGTTCCTCTACAAGGAGGGCAGCGACTACCACTTCATGGAGCAGAAGACCTTCGAGCAGACCTTCGTTCCCGAGGAGAACCTGGGCGACGCGAAGAACTTCATGAAGGAGAACACCGACGTCCAGATCCTCTTCTACCGGGGCAAGGCGATCGGCGTCTCGGTGCCGAACTCGATGGACCTCAAGATCGTCAAGTGCGACCCGGGCATGAAGGGCGACACGGTCACCGGCGCGATGAAGCCTGCGACCCTGGAGACGGGCTTCGTGGTCAACGTGCCGCTCTTCATCGAAGAGGGCGAGACGATCAAGATCGACACCCGCTCCGGCCAGTACCTCACCCGCGTCACCGGCTGATCAGAAGCCGACGCTGGAAGAGAGAAGGGCGGACCTGCTCGCACCCCGAGCGGCTCCGCCCTTCGTCGTTCCTCCCGCCCGCAAGCTCCCGCCCTCCTGCAGCGCTCCCGCCCGCAAAGCGCACGCCAAGAATGACGCACCGCGTCCCCTAACCCCGCGCCGCGGCTGCGGTTTGCGCAACAAAACGCTGGCGCCCACGGCGTCCCTCCGTAGAATGCGCGCCCTGTAACGACTGCCGGCCGGCGCCCCCGCGCCACGAGGCCGCGTCTCCGCAGGAGGGGACCTTGGACGTCGAAAAGCTCAAAGCGATCGTCGCCGCGCTGGAAGGCACGGAGATCACCCGCTTCGACTACAAAAACGGCGAGGAGCGCCTCCTCATCCGCCGTGGCCACGAGCCGATCTACACCCACGTCGCTGCGCCCACGATGCAGATGGCGACGCCGATGCCCGCGCCTTCCGCCGGCTCGATGCCCTCGAGCCCCGGCATGGCCGCTGCCCCCGGCGCCCCCGCCGCCGCAGAGAAGCCCGCTGCGCCCGGCATCATCGTCACCTCGCCCTTCGTCGGCACCTTCTACCGCTCGCCCTCGCCGGACGCCCCGCCGTTCGTCGACATCGGCCAGTCGGTGCGCAAGGGCCAGGCGCTCTGCATCGTCGAGGCGATGAAGCTGATGAACGAGATCGAGTCGGAGGTCGCCGGCAAGGTGGCCGAGTGCTTCGTCCAGAACGGCCAGCCGGTGGAGTTCGGCGAGCCGCTCTTCCGCATCGAGCCCGCGTAAAAGGCCAAGGGGACCACCCGTGTTCAAGAAGGTCCTGATCGCGAACCGCGGCGAGATCGCGCTTCGCGTGATCCGCGCCTGCCACGAGCTCGGCATCGAGACGGTGGCGGTCCACTCGACCGCGGACGCCGAGTCGCTGCACGTGCGCTTCGCCGACCAGGCGATCTGCATCGGCCCTCCTTCCTCGAAGGAGAGCTACCTGAACGTCCCCGCGGTGCTCTCCGCCGCGGAGATCTCGGGCGCCGACGCGATCCACCCCGGCTACGGCTTCCTCTCGGAGAACGCCGAGTTCGCCGAGGTGGTGCAGAACTGCGGCCTCGCCTGGATCGGACCCAGGCCGGAGATCATCCGGCTGATGGGCAACAAGGTCCGCGCCCGCGAGGCCGCCACCGAGGCGGGCCTGCCGCTGCTCCCGGGCAGCAAGCAGGCGCTCAAGGACGCCAACGAAGCCGTGGAGATGGCGAAGAAGATCGGCTTCCCCGTCATCCTCAAGGCAGCTGCCGGCGGCGGCGGCCGCGGCATGAAGATCGTCCGCGAGCCGGGCATGGTGGCCCAGGCGTTCAACACCGCCTCCGCGGAAGCGGTGGCGGCGTTCGGCGACGGCTCGATGTACATCGAGCGCTACGTCGAGAAGCCGCGGCACATCGAGATCCAGATCGTCGCGGACGAGCACGGCAACGTGGTGCACTTCGGTGAGCGCGAGTGCTCGGTGCAGCGCCGCCACCAGAAGCTGATCGAAGAGGCCACCTCGCCGGCGCTCACCCAGAAGATGCGCGAGAAGATGGGCGAAGTCGCCGTGAAGGCGATGAAGCGCATCAAGTACAACAACGTGGGCACCATCGAGTTCCTGATGGATGAGCACGGTGACTTCTTCTTCATGGAGATGAACACCCGCATCCAGGTGGAGCACCCGGTCACGGAGCAGGTGACGGGGATCGATCTCCTCAAGGAGCAGATCCGCCTCGCCGCCGGCGAGAAGCTCGGGCGCACCCAGAAGGAGATCGAGTTCCGCGGCCATGCGATCGAGTTCCGCATCAACGCCGAGGATCCGGTCACCTTCGCCCCGTCGCCGGGCCGGATCACCGGCTTCCACACGCCGGGCGGGTACGGCGTGCGCTTCGACACGCTGGCCTACGAGCAGTACAAGGTGCAGCCCTACTACGACTCGCTGATCGCCAAGCTCATCTGCACCGGCCGCGATCGCAACGAGGCGATCGATCGGGGCCGCCGCGCCCTGAACGAGCTCGTGGTCGAAGGCATCAAGACGAACGCCGCCTTCCACAAACAGGTGCTCGCCTGGCCGGAGTTCCTCGAGGGCAACTACGACACCCGCATCGTCGAGCGGATCCAGCAGCACGCTTCCCGCAAGCCGATCGAAGAGACGCCCTGAGCCAACGAGCCAAGGGCCAACGAAGCGGCCGGCCGTCCCCCAGCGGGAACGGACCGGCCGCTCTCGTTTCCACCCGGCCCACGGCGCGCCGCACCGCCTGTAGCAAGGCGCACCTACACCGGGAAGATTGGGCGGCTGCCTTCGACCCGCACGCAGGGTCCGGATTGGCCCGCCCGACTTGCCTTGACGGCGCAAAACCCTTCCCTTACGCTTCCAGCCTGCCGCCGCTGCTCAAGGGCGCGCCCAAGCCTTTGAAACCGTTGCCGAATCTGGTCCCCCGGCCGGATGGGGTAGGGGGTACCCCTGGCAAGCGGTTCGCGGCGGCGTGCCTCGCCTCGCAGTCTTCGGCAGGACGGGACTCCGATCGCCGATGGACAAGACGAAGATCACCCAGGTAGCGACGAAGTTCGTCCAAAAGGGCCAATACGACAAGGCCATCGCGGAGTACCGCCGGATCCTCGAGAAGGACCCGCGGGACGTCCGTTCGCTCCTCAAGATCGGCGAGCTCCAGCAGAAGAAGGGCGACAACGACGCCGCGGCCTCGACGCTGCTCGACGTGGCGAAGACCTACGCCACGGACGGCTTCTTCCTGAAGGCGGTGGCGGTCTACAAGCAGGTGCTCAAGCTCGCGCCCGGCCGCGTGGACGTGATCTTGCGCCTCGCCGAGCTCTACCAGCAGCTCGGCCTGATGTCGGACGCGATGGCGCAGCTCCAGGCCGCCGCCGCCCACTACGAGAAGTCGGGCGATCCGAGGGAATCGGCGGAGATCGTCCGGCGCATCATCTCGATGGAGCCGGAGAACGTCGCGCTCCGCCTGCGCCTCGCGGACCTCCTCGCGAAGACGGACAAGTCCGCCGACGCGCTCAAGGAGCTGCGCAGCGCTGCGGAGAAGCTCCGCGGCTCGAGCCGGATCGAGGACTACCTCCGCGTCGGCGAGCGCATCGTCCAGCTCGATCCGAAGGACCAGGATCTGGGCCGCGAGCTGGCCCACGCCTACGTAGCGAAGAACGACATGCGCCGCGCGCTGGAGCGGCTGCAGATCTGCTTCCAGGCGGATCCGAAGAACACCGAGACCCTCGACCTGCTCGCCCGCGCCTTCGTCGGCGTGGGCCAGCGGGCGAAGGCCGCGTCGGTCTACAAGGAGCTCGCCCGGGTCCACCGCGAGCGCGGCCGCGGCGCCGACGAGCAGGCTGCCTGGCGCAAGGTCCTCGAGACGGCGCCGGACGATCCGGAGGCCCGCAGGGCGCTGGGCGGCGGCCCCTCGGCCCCGCCGGTCGCGCCCCCGACGGCCCCAACGGCCCCGACGCAGCGCCCAGCAGCCCCGCCGCGCCTCGAGGTCTCCGCTGCACCGCTGCAGCCCGCCACACCGCCACCTCCGCCGCCGTCCGGCTCCTGGCCGACGGCAGCTGGTCGCGTGCCGGTGGTGCCCCGCGCCGAGCCCTCGCAGCCCCGCCGCGTCGACGTGCCCCGCGCCGAGCCCTCCCAGCCCCGCCGCCTCGAAGGCTCCGCCCCCCGCGAGCTCTCCTGGCCCGCAGGCTCCCGGCCCGAGCCCTCGCAGACGAGCGCCGTCGGCGCCACCTCGCCGCTGGCCAAGCTCCTCACCGAGACCGACGTCTTCGTGAAGTACGGCCTCTCCGACAAGGCCCGGCTCCACCTCCAGCGGATCTTCGCCCTCGATCCCGAGTGCGTCCCCGCCCACGAGAAGGCGGTCACGCTCCTCCGCGGCCGCGATCCCGCAGGCCTCCTCACCTCCCTCGCGGCGCTCGCCCGCCTCTGCGTCCGCAACGGCGAGATCGAGCGCGGCCGCCCGCATTTCGAGGAGCTCCGCTCCCTCGCGCCGACGCACGCCGAGGTGGTGAACCTCGGGCCGATCTACGCCTCCGCCGTCCCGGTGCAGGAGATCGACGACGACCTCATCCTCGCCACCGGCGCGGAATACGGCGAGAACGGCCTCCCCCTCGCGGACGAGCCGCTCCTCCTGCCCATCGACGGCGGCGAGGAGCAGGTGCTCCTCGAGGCCGGCGCCGTCCCCGCCTTCGCCCCGGTGAACGAGGACGCGCTCTTCGCCCTGGCCGGCGCCCCTGCGGACGACGTGGTCGACGAACCGCTCCTGCAGGCGCCCGAAGACGAGCCCCTCGCCACCCGCTCGGCCATCGAGCGGCACGAGGCGGCGCTGGCGCTCCTCGCCCGCGACGAGCGCTCCCACGGCCCCGCGGACGAATCGACGATCGACGTCGAGGTCGTCGGCCCCGAGCAGACCATCGATCTCGTCCTCGATTCGGGCGACGCCCTCGACGACGACGTCACCCGCGCCGCGCCGGACCTCGGCGACGCCGAGGGCCGCACCGAGCTCGCGCTCCTCTCCGTCGCCGGCTCGACCACGCTGGCCCACGACGCGGAGCTCACGCCCTTCGCACCACAGCACGACGGCCCCACCGACGAGATCGACGTCGACGCGATCACGGCGCGGCACGAGGGCCACGACGGCGTGCACACCCCCGGCCTCTCCTCCTGGCCGGCGGAGCCGGGCCTCGCCCCTGAGCCGTCCGCGCGCCCGCGGCAGAACCCCGCCAACCCCTGGCGCGTGGGCGACCGCGAGCTCTCCTCGATCGTCACCGAGCTGGACGAGGCCGAGTTCTACCTGCAGCAGGGCTTCCTCGACGAAGCGGAGGAGCTCTTCCGCGCGGTGGATCGCCGGGTCCCCGGCCACCAGCAGGCCGCTGACCGCCTCGCCGAGATCGCCGCGCGCAGGCGCGAGCAGGAGGCGGAGCTGGACCAGACCCCCGGCGCCGAGGCCACGGTCTTCGATCGCGCCGCCCCGCCGCAGACCTTCACCGGCACGCCGGCCCTGGACGACGCCCTCGCGCAGGGCTCGCTCACGCCGCCGCCGCTCCTCGCCGAAAAAGAGGAGCTCTTCGATCTCGGCGCAGCCCTCGCCGAGGAGCTCGGCGAGGACGAGCCCCTCGCCGCGGTGGAGTCCTTCCAGTACAAGGCCGAGGACGTCCTCGAGGAGTTCAAGGCCGGGGTCGCCCGCACCGTCCGCCCCGAGGACGTGGACACCCACTACAACCTCGCCATCGCCTACAAGGAGATGGGGCTCCTCTCCGACGCCGTCGACACCTTCGAGCTCGCCCTCTCCGGCTGCGAGGGTGAGCCCCGCGCGGTGGACTGCGCCACGATGATCGGCATCTGCCACGGCATGCTCGGGCAGCACGAGCGCGCGGTGGCGGCCTTCGAGAAGGGGCTCGAGGTGCCGGGCCTCCAGCCGGAGACGGAGAAGGCGCTTCACTTCGAGATCGCGCAGGCGTACGAGGCTGCCGGCCAGTTGAATGAAGCCCTCGCCGCCTTCGGCCGCGTCGCGCGAATCGACGGCGCCTTCCGCAACGTGAAGGCGGAGATCGCGCGGCTGGTGGCGGCAGGGGCGGTGCCCAGGCAGATCGAGCCGCCGCCGCCGGTGGACCTCGCAGCCCGCAGGGCCGGTAGCCGCTAGGAGCCCGATGGATCGCAGCGCCGCCACGCCCCTGGACCGCCGGGCGGCGCGTCCCTCCCGCCCGGGCATCATCGGATGCGCTCGCGTGTTGGCACCGCCGGCCCCCCTGTCGCACCTGCAGGGCGATAGCGTTCGGCGCAAGGGCCCGAGAATCTCTCCGAGCCCGCTCCGTCGAACGAGGGGCATGCACCATCCGACTGCTCCCAGGAGGGGCCTGGACCGCCCGCCGTGGTCCGCCGCAACGCCTTGAAGAGCCGCTGGGCCCTCCGCTTCCTGCTCCTCGTCGGCGCCGCAATGGCTGCCGTCTCGCTCGTGTTGCGCACGAGCTGGGCGGGCAACCAGCTCTGCACCACGGCGGCAGGCGTCCTCACCCGCCTCCTCGGGCAGGAGGTCGCCCTCGAGCGCTGCGAGCTGGAGCCGCTCGCCTCGACGCTGGTGGTGGAGGGGATCCGCGTCGGCGGCGGCACGGACGAGCGCCCGGTCTTCTCGGCCAGGCGCCTGCTCGTCGACCTGGCGCCCCTCGCCTTCGGCCGCAGCCTCGGCATCGAGCGGGTGGAGATCGACGAGCCGGTGCTGGACCTCACCCTGCGCCCGGGCGAGGACGACGCCCCCGACGACGACGAGCCGGCAAACGAGGGCTGCCTCGACATCCTCCGCCGCGTGCACGTGGACGAGCTCGAGATCCGCGACGCCAGCGCCAACCTCGTCCTCCCGGACGGCTCGGCGGCGGTGGTGGAGCAGCTGGGGCTCGAGGTGCAGCGCACCCGCCGCAGCTACGACGCGAAGCTCGCCCTCACCGGCGCCTCCTTCACCACCGGCGAGACCCGGATCCCGGTGGACGCGCTGCAGGCCGAGGTCCGCCTCGACACCGATCTCGAGCGGCTCGGCGTCCGCAGCCTCGACCTCGAGGGCGCCGGCACCACCGCGTCGGTGCGCGGCAGCCTCGCCAACCTCTGCCAGCCGGAACTCGCCCTCGAGGCGACGATCGAGGCGGCGCTGCCCACCCTGGCCGCCGCCTTCGCCCCGGGGATGGAGAACGTGGCGGGCGCCGCGACGATCCGCGCCACGGCGAAGGGCAGGGCCGCAGGCCCGAAGCTCGCCGCCGCGATCGACCTCCGCGACGTCGCCTTCGAGGAATTCGACCTCGGCGACATCGACCTCCAGGCCTCCGCCGCCCTGGCGGAGAAGCGCATCAGCCTGGACGCGCTCACCTGGCCGGTCGGCGCAGGCAAGGCGATCGTCACCGGCGAGATCCTCCTCGAGGAGAACCTCCCGGCCCGCGTCGACGTGCGCACCGAGCAGCTCAAATTCGAGGAGCTCCTCGCGCGCCTGCCGGTGAAGAACACGCCGGTGCAGATGACGATCGACTCGGAGCACCACCTCGAGGGCCAGCTCGCCGGCGGCCTCGTGCTCCAGGGCCACAGCCTCCTCTTCATCAACGGCTTCCGCGTCCGCAACGTCCCCTGGCACCAGAGCGGCGGCCGCACCATCGTCGAGATCCCGAGCACCGCCACCCTCGACACGAAGGTGCGGCTCACCCCCGCCGGCATCTCCCTCGATCCGGCGCGGGCCACCTACGGCAAGGGCACCGAGCTCCTCTTCAACAGCACCCTCGGCTTCTCCCAGGACGACGGCATCTGGATCCGCGTGCGCGCGCCGCACTTCGACATCGCCCACATCCGCTCCCACGTCGCGGGGATCCCGCTGGGCGGCGCGGGCGAGATCAACGCGATCGTCGACGGGCCCTACTCGAACCCGCTCATCGAGGGCGATCTCGATCTCCAGGAGACGAAGCTCTTCTCCGCGCAGCTCGGCCACGTCCGCTCCCACGTGCGCTCGCTTCCCGGCGAGGGGTTCATCGATTTCCAGACCTTCACCGGCAGCCGCGGCGTCACCACCTACGACGCCACGGCGCAGCTCCTCCTCGGCGACGGCGATCCCCACTTGAAGGCGAACCTCTCGCTCCGCGAGGGCGGGCGCCTCGGCGATCTCTTCGACGCCACCGCAGGTTTGGTCTCGCCGCTCGCGTGGCTGCGCGATCAGCTCGACGGCACCGTCGCCTCCGCCACCGCCGCGGTGGAGGGGCCGCTCCCGAACATCCAGGCGCAGGGCGAGATCCGCGCCCGCGCCGTCACCTTCATGGATCGCCCCTTCGACACGCTCGCGGCGAAGCTCAGCGTGCCGGACATCTCCCGCCTCCTCCTCGAGGAGGTGCAGGTCACCCGAGGCGGCGGCAGCGCGGATGGCAGCGGCGCGATCCTCTTCCCGAAGGACGGCGAGCCCGGCGTCGACGTGGCCCTCGCCGCGAAAAAGCTCCCCCTGCGCGATCTGATGGGCTCCTTCGGCGAGTGGGCGGACCTGCAGGGCGAGGTGGGCGCCCGCGGCACCATCCGCGGCCCGATCGCGCACCTCGACATCGGCGGCGAGCTCTTCGCGGAGGAGGTCTCGGCGAAGGGAGTGAGGCTCCGCCCCACGCGCCTCTCCCTCGAGACCCAGGGCGATCAGGTGGTGCTCCGCGGGCCGGTCGCCGGTGCGGGCACGGTCTCCGGCGTGGTGCGCCTCGACGACGGCCTGCCCTTCGAGGCGACGCTGCAGCTCGACGTGCCCCGCGTCGATCGCTTCCTCCCCGAGGAGATGCGCATCGGCGGCCAGGTCCGCGGCGCCGCCTCCGCCTCCGGCACCCTCGCCTCGATCACCGACGCGAAGGGGACCATCGACCTCGAGCGCCTGGCGCTCCTCCTCGCCGACTACCGCCTCGAGAGCCAGGGGCGCACCACCCTGCAATTCGACGCCGGCGCCTTCGTCCTGCCCGCGCTCCGGCTCCGCGGCGAGAACACCGAGCTCTTCCTCGCCGGCACCCGCTCGGCCCGCGGCGCCCTCGACCTCCAGGCGCAGGGCAACTTCGACGCCCGCATCCTCGACTCGCTGGTGCCGCAGATCGAGCACGCCAACGGCCTCGTGGAGATCAAGGCAGCGGTCACGGGCACCGGCGAGCGGCCGGTGCTGGTGGGTTCCGCGGACGTGAGCCGCGGCGCCTTCCGGGTGAAGGCCCTGCCGATCCAGGTGCAGCGCCTCTCGGGCAAGCTCGCCTTCTCGCAGAACCAGGTGGTGGTGGAGGACGCGACCCTCACCGTGAACCAGGGGCGGGCGCGGCTGCGCGGCGCGGTCTCGCTCTCCGACTTTGCGCCCGATCGCTTCGACCTCACCCTGCAGGGCGACCGGATCAGCTGGCGCAAGCCCGCCGACTGGCCGGCGGTGGTCTCCGGGCGGCTCCACCTCGGCGGCGCCTGGCCGAACGGCCTGCTCCTCACCGGCGAGCTCGACGTGGATCGCCTCCGCTACGCCCGCGACCTCGAGCTCGAGAAGATGATGCTCGACTTCCGGCAGCGGGTCCGCCAGCCGCCGGGGCCGAACGACGTGGAGCGGATCCGCCTCGACATCGACCTGGTCGGCGGCGGCGACATGCGCGTCGACAACAACCTGGTGAAGGCGAAGCTGCAATTCGTCGCGCCGCCTGGGGGCGGCAGGCCGCGGCTCAAGCTCGTGGGCAACAACGTGCGCATGGGGCTCCTCGGCGCGGTGGAGCTGGTCGACGGCATCGGCTTCTTCCGCGGCAACGAATACCGGCTCACCCACGGCGTGGTGAGCTTCGAGGATCGCAAGAAGATCGATCCGCTCTTCGATCTCACCGCCGAGACCGAGGTGCGCGAGTACCGGGTGGCGGTGCACGCCTACGGCCGCCTCGGCGACGACGCCGACAGCTTCCAGCTCGAGCTCGCCTCCGAGCCGATGCTCGCGCAGGCGGACGTGATCACGCTGCTCACCTTCGGGATCACCTCGAAGGATCTCGACAAGGGCGGCAACGCCTACACCGGCGCCGGCGTCGCCGCCGAGGCGCTGCTGGCGGTCTCGGGCCTCGACGACCACGTGAAGCGCTGGCTCCCCGACACCGAGCTCCTCCTCGATCCCGAGTTCTCGGTGACGAGCCAGTACTCGGAGGTGACGGGGCAGGTGGAGCCGATGGCCACCTTCGAGGCGAAGGTCCTCACCGAGCAGCTCCGCCTCAAGGCGGCGGCGCCCTTCTCCTCGGCGAAGGGGCGGCGCGCCTCCGCCGAGTACCGCTTCAACGAGCGCCTCTCCACGCAGATGGTCTGGGAGAACGAGGAGACCGGCTACAGCGCCGGCGATCTCGGCGTGGACGTGAAGCTCCGGTGGGAGTGGGAATGAGGCGCCTGCTCCTCGCACTCGCGCTCCTCCTCGCCTCGTCTGCTGCGTCCGCCGTGGAGGACGTGCAGCGCGAGGCGGTGCCCGCAGCGGTGGTGAAGGAGGCGGTGCGCGCCGCGGCCGGCGACGGCTGGGCGGAGATGCAGCCGGCGCTGCCGCCGGACGCGCCGCTGGTGGTGGGGGTGGAGATCCTCGCGGCAGCGGGCGAGGAGACCACCGCCCTCGAGCCGCTGGTGGCGCTGGCCCGGGGCGAGCGCCTCTCCCGCCGCGCGGTGCGCCGCAGCGTGCAGCGCCTCTACGAGACCGGCCGCTATGCCAACGTCACCGCCACCGCCCACGAGGTTCCCGGCGGCGTGATCGTGCGCTTCGCCCTCGAGGCGAAGCGCCCGGTGGCGAAGATCGGCTTCGCCGGCCTCTCCCGCCTCGACGAGGCGGCGGTGCGCCGCGCCGCAGGCCTGCGGGAGGGCGTCGAGTTCAGCGAGGATCGGATCGACGCCGCCGCTGCCGGCATCCGCAACGGCTACGCCCGCGTCGGCTACGAGCAGGCGCAGGTCGACGCGATCCTCGGCGGCGGTCCCGCCGGCGTGGAGATCACCTTCGTCGTCCGCGAGGGGCCGCCCACGCGGCTGGCCGGCATCCGCTTCGTCGGCGATCCGGGCGATCCCGCCCTGGTGCGCAAGGCGATCACGCTGCAGCCTGGCGCCGTCCTCGATGTGGCCCGGCTCGAGGCGGAGCTCGACGCCTTGCGCGCCAGCTACCGCGTCGCCGGCTACTACCGCTCCCGCGTCGCCTCGCCCCGGGTCGCGCGGGTGCTCCCCGGCCTGTCCGAGGTGGAGATCGAGGTGCGCGCCGGCCCGCGGATCAGCTTCGACTTCCGCGGCAACGGCATCTTCTCCGACGCGACCCTGCGCGACGCGATGGCCTGGGAGGGCGACGAGCTCCTCGACAAATCGATGGTCCGCGACCTGGCCGAGCGGATCGAGCGGACCTACCGGCTCGCCGGCTGGTTCGACGCCCGCGTCTTCACCACCGAGAAGAGGCGCGACGACGAGCTCCGCGTCATCTTCCACGTGGACGAGGGCAGGCCCCTCTACATCGCCCACGTCGACTTCGACGGAAATGGCGGCCTCTCCGACGCGACGCTGCAGGCGCTCTTCGAGCAGGCGATCCTCGCGAGCCGCGGCACCGAGCCGCTCCTCCTGCCGCTGGCCCGCGGCGAGCTCGACGCCGCCTTCGGCGATGCGGCCCACCGCAGGGACGACGGCCTCGATCCCCTCCACGTCTACGACGAGGAGCTCTACGCCCAGGTGGTCGAGGCGCTGCGCACGCGCTACCAGGACGAGGGCTTCCTCGAGGCGGAGGTCGATCCGGCGCTCCTCTCCATCGACGAGACCCGCCGCGTCGGCGTGGCGCGGATCCCGATCCGAGAGGGGAGGCGGACCCGCATCGCCCGGGTGGAAATCCCCGGCGCCAGCGCCATCGACACCGTCGCCTTCCTCGGCGCGCTGCCCGCGCTGGCGCCGCGGATGCCGCTCTCCGACCCCCGGCTCCGCGAGGCGCGCCTCCAGCTCCAGGCGCTCTACGCCCGCGAGGGCTACCTCTACGCCTCGGTGGAGATCGAGGTGGAGCGGCCGGAAGGCGATCGCTACGACGCGGTGGTGCGCCTCCAGGTGAACGAGGGGCCGCAGGTCCGCGCGGGCCGCATCCTCGTCCAGGGCAACACGCGCACCGATCCCTCGGTGATCGAGGACGCGCTCCTCTTCCGCGAAGGCACGGTGGTCGGCAGCGAGCACCTCGGCAACAGCCAGCAGCGTCTGATGCGCCTCGGCATCTTCCGCACCGCGGCGATCCGCCCCCTGGACGCCGACGTGCCCGAGCCGGTGAAGGATCTCGTCGTCGATCTGCGCGAGCGCCCCAAGCGAAGCCTCGAGGTCGGCGGCGGCCTCTCGATCGCCGACGGCCCCCGGGCCTTCGCGGAGTTCACCGAGCGGAACATCCTCGGCCGCAACCTCGAATTCGGCGCCCGCGCCCGGGTGAACTACCAGGCCTTCCGAGAGGAGGTGGTGGAGATGCCCTTCGAGGAGGGGCTCGAGCGCTACGTCGATCTCGGCCTGCGCTACCCGCGCATCTACGGCCTGCCGCTGGAGCTCGGCTGGCGCCTCGATCTCATCCACGAGCGCGACATCCGCCCTGCCTACGGGCTGACCAAATTCTCGCTCCTCACCGGCGTCGACTGGCCGGCGAGCTCCTGGCTCCAGGCGGTGCTCCTCCTCGAGGTGGAGTCCAATACCACCGCGCGCTCCGCGCAGATCGACCAGCTCTACGGCGAGCTCTCCCGCAGGGATCTGGAGCGCCTCCGCTTCCCCGAGGGCAATACGCTCCTCGGCTCGGTCCGCCCGGGGCTCGTGCTCGATCTCCGCGACGATCCGGTGGCGCCGCAGGCGGGCCTCCTCGCCAAGGTGGAGAGCGATTTCGCCAGGAGCCTCCTCGACGATCCGGTGGAGTTCATCAAGGTGGCGGGCTCGGTCACCGGCTACGTACCGCTGGCGCGCCGCACCTCGATCGCGCTCTCGGTGGGCGGCGGCAGGATCTTCCAGCTCAACGAGAACTCGGAGACGATCTGGCCCAAGCGCTTCTTCCTCGGCGGCGCCGGCTCGATGCGCGGCTTCAGCGAGGACGGCGTGGTGCCGGAGGATCGGCGCCAGGAGCTCCGCGGGCAGATCGCCGACTGCAAGGCGCTGGTCTTCGGCGCCGGCTGCACCGACGCCGCGCGTTTCCTCCAGCAGGGGCAGGCGGTGCCCTCGGACGGCGGCGATCTCTACCTCCTCGCCCGCGGCGAGCTGCGCTTCCCGATCCGCGGCGATCTGATGGGCGGCGTCTTCGTGGACGCGGGCAACCTCTGGCTCGACACCTCGCGTTTCGATCCCATGGAGCTCCGGCCCACCTCCGGCGTCGGCCTCCGTTACGCCACGCCGGTGGGACCGGTGGCCCTGGATCTCGGCGTGAACCTCGATCCCGACGAGGCGCTCAACGAGGATCCCTTCGCGCTGCACTTCAGCATCGGGCTCTTCTGAACGTGGTGGGTACTTGTCGGTGCGCGTCCTACGTCATCACATGGGGTGAATCGGCAGGGTTGCTCCGCCTTCCGGATGGGGGGATGATCCCCGATGGGAGAGGGGGAGGAACGACGATGCCCAGACTCGCAGGGATCGCGCTGGCGATCGCACTGGCAGGATGCGGCGTGGAGCGCGACGTGCGCTTCGTCGTGGAGACGGACGGCGAGGCCCGCGCCACCGAGCTCGAGCTCCGCGTCGACGAGGAGACCCGCTTCTTCGAGCAGGTCGCCCACGGTGACGACATCGTGGAGCGCGGCGTGCTCGAAGGAACCCGCGTCTCCTTGAAGGCCCGCAACGGCGGCGACGAGGGACGGGTGCTGCTCCGCGCCTTCGTCGACGACTGCGAGGTCGCCGAGCAGCATTGCGACGGCACCGCCTGCGTGAGCTTCGTGGAGCTCACCGTCGACGAGGGCTGCTAAGCGCCACGTTCCGGATGGCGGACCCAGCTCTGCACCGAGGGCCGCTCCCAGAGCTCGTCGGAGTAGCGGCGCGCGGCTTCGGGGATGTCGACGCCGTGGTGGATCGGCCGGCGGAGCGTCACCGCCAGCTCGTAGTCGGCGAGGGTGGGCGCACGGCCCGCGAGCGGCGCCCTGGTGGCGACGACGCGGAGCAGCCGGTCGAGATCGGCCAGCGCCCCTTCGCTCATCCCCGGACCCTTCTCGCTGCCGACCACGCCTTCGAAGGGAAGGCTGCGCCGCAGCTCGCCGAGATCGCTGCGGAGGAACGAGAGCGCCTGGAGATCCCGGGCGCGATCCCGCGGGCTCGAGGGGAGCATGCGCTCGTGGGTGGGGAAGGCATCCTCGAGGTAGAGGAGGATCGCCAGCGATTCGGCGAGCCAGGTCTCGCCGTGGCGCAGGCCCGGCACCTTGCCGGTGAGGGTCTTCGCCTCGTAGGCGCCGCCGCGGTTCTCGCGCCTGGCGAGGTCGAAGCGCTCGAAGCCGAAGATGAGCCCCTTCTCGCGGAGCGAGATCCAGACCGAGAGCACCCAGGGGGAAACGAGCCGGCGATCGCCGTAGAGAACGAGTTCTTCCATGCGCTGCACCTCCTGGCCTCAGGCTCGACCGGCGGAGGGCCGGGCACAAGCGGCATTTCGGGCGGTGGTGGATCAGCGCGCTGCCGGCGAACGCCCGGCGGCGATGGTCTCCATGTCGCGGCGGAGCACGCCGGCGCCGGCCACGAGGATCACGCCGGCGAGGGCGATGGCGCCGCAGTTGAGCGCGATGCCGGTGCCGAGATCGGAGAGGTCGCTCACCCGCCCGATGAGCCAGGGCGAGAGGGCGTCGCCGAGCATGTGGATCACCAGCACGTTCACCGCGATCGCCGAGGCGCGCATGTTGGCGGGGACCACGTTGCAGATCGCCGCGTTCAAGGGGCCGGTGTTGAAGAAGAGGAAGAAGAGCGCGAGGAAGGTCGCGGTCCAGTAGAGCGCCGGCGATCCGCCCAGCACCGCCACCAGCCCCGCCGGCGTGGCGAGGAGGAGCCCCGCGCCGGAGGCGAGGAAGTAGCCGCCCTGGTGGCGCCCGTGGATCCGGTCGCCGAGCCAGCCGCCGGCGATGGTGCCGAGGAAGCCCGCCACCACCAGCACCGCGCCGAAGAGGAAGCCGGCGCGATCGAGGGGCACGCCGCGCTCGCGGAAGAGGAAGGTGGGCCACCAGGCGGCGAGCCCGCCCATGGCGAAGGTGGCGGCGGTATAGCCGGCGGTGTTGACCACGAAGGAGCGGGTCTTCGCCAGGGTGCGGAGGATCGCGCGCAGGCCGACGGCGCCCACGTGCTGGGCGCCCTCGTCGCTGGCGCCGCGGGGCGGCTCGCGCATGAAGAGCGCCAGGAGGCCGAGGGCGAGGCCGGGCACGCCGGCGACGAGGAAGGCGTTGCGCCAGCCGTAGTGCTGGCCGATGGCGCCGCCCAGGGTGAAGCCCAGCGCCGATCCCACCGGCAGTGCGGCGTAGAAGAAGGAGAGCATCCGGCCCCGGCGCTTCACGTCGTAGAGGTCGGAGATCATCCCGGGGGCCACCGCCGCGTAGCCCGCCTCCCCCACGCCGATGAGCGCCCGCGCCAGCAAGAGCTCGTTGAAGGAGCCGGCCAGGCCGCTCCACACCGTGGCGGCGCTCCACACCAGCACGCCGCCGCCCACGAACCATTTGCGCGGGAGCCTGTCGCCATAGAAGCCGGTGACGGGCGAGGCGAGGGCGTAGACCACGAGGAAGCTCGAGGAGAGCACGCCCATCTGCGCGTCGTTGCGCCCGAACTCCTGCTGCACCAGCGGCAGCATCCCCGCGATCACGTAGCGGTCGAGGTAGTTGAGCAGGTTGATCAGCGTGAGGACGAGCAGCGTGGCGTGGGCACGCAGCAGGCCCGGCGTCGGGGCGGCGAGGGTGGCGGTACGGGACACGGCTGCAGCCTACGATCGAAGGGCCTCGCCATGCGACACGCGTGTGGGGGACCGGGCCACGGCGATCCACCCGAGGCCGTCGAGGGTCGGCGTCGCCCGCGCCTCCTCGAAGCCTGCAGCTGCCAGGGTCCGCACCAGGTCACCAGCGCCGAAGGCGCCGCTCGCTCGGGCGGCGATCCGCCAGCAGGCCATGGTGAAGGCGAGGCGCGGGCCGGAGCGCCGCAGCGTCTGCGCCACCGAGCGCAGCGCCTCCGGGAGCTGCTGGTGGCTCGGCTCGAGGAGGGCGAGCACGCCGCCCGGGCGGAGCACCCGGCGGATCTCCGCCAGCGCCGCGGCGCGATCGGGCAGGAGGTAGAGGAAGGAGTGGGCGGTGGCAGCGTCGATGCACCCACTGCGAATGGGCAGGTGGTGGGCGTCGCCGCGGATCCAGGCGCACCGACGCGCGCCGTCGGCGAGGAGCGCCCGCCGGAGCATCGGCTCCACCAGGTCGAGGCCGATCACCTGGTCGCCTGCGCGCGCAGCAGCGGCGAGGGCGAGGGAGGAGCGGCCGGGGCCGCAGCCGAGATCGAGGATCCGCCGCGGCCCGTCGCTCGCCGGCACGTGGGCGAGGAGTCCCGCGTTGTGGCCGAGCCAATGCTCGTGGGCGGTCATCCAGTCGTAGACGCTGGCCCCGAAGCGGAAGATGAGCGGGGAGAGGGCCATGGGTGGTCAGCGCCCGAAGCGCCGGTAGAGCATGCCCCAGCGCACGCCGCGGTCGCTGGCGACCACCGCGGCGAAGCCCATCTTCTCCAGCACCGCAGCGAGGATCTCGGCGCCGGCGACGATCACGTCGGCGCGCTTCGGGGGAAGGCCGGGGAGCTTCTTGCGCTCGGCGAGCCTCATGGCGCCGAGGCGCTGGGCGAGGTCGCGGACCTCGCCTGCGGTGAGGCTCCTTCCGTGGACCTGCGCGCCGTCGTAGCAGTCGAGGCCGAGGTGGATCGCCACCAGGGTGGTCACGGTGCCGGCGATGCCGACGAGGGTGGCGCCCGGGGGCGGGCGGGGCGCCTCCGCCAGCGTCGCGGCCAGGTCGCGGCGCAGCTGCAGCAGCTCCTCGCCGCCGGGCGGATCGCCGTGGAGCCAGCGCTCGGTGAGGCGCACCGCGCCGACGTCGAAGGAGCGGCGGAAGATCACCGTGTCGCCGGTGCCGTAGACGAGCTCGGTGGAGCCGCCGCCGATGTCGACCACGGCGAGCGAGTCGCCGGCGTGGCCGAAGTCGCGGTGGGCCGACTCGTAGGCGAGGGCGGCCTCGGTGTCGCCGGAGATCACCTCCACCGTGACGCCGGAGGCCTCCTTCGCCGCCTCGAAGAAGAGGGCGCCGTTGGTGGCGTCGCGGGCGGCGGAGGTGGCGGTTACCACCAGCTCCTCCGCACCGGCGGCGCGGGCAGCAGCGGCGAAGGAGCGGACCGCTGCCACCGTCTCCTCGATCGCTGCAGGATCGAGCCGCTTCGTGCGATCGACGCCGCGGCCGAGCCGGGTGATCTCCATCCGCTCGTCCACGGCGCGGAACGAACCGTCCGCCGCGTGTTCCGCGACGAGCAGGAGGACGCTGTTGGTGCCGACGTCGATGGTCGCGTAGCGCTGCGGATTCATGGCTGCCTCGGTCGGAGCGGAGGCCTCCACGCTGCACCGCAGCGCCGCGGGGATCCAGCAGAAAGCGGGCCCGGCGTGCCCTCCCGCGAACAAATGAAAACGCCGGCGCGGTCACCCGCACCGGCGTCCCCGGTCCCTGCAGGGCCTGCCTACTTTGCCGCGGGCAACGGACCCCACGAGGCCTGCACGAAGGCCGCCTTGCCCTTGATGCCGATCTTGTGCTGCACGTTGCCGTCGGCGCTCGAGACCCAGAGCGATTTGGTGCCGTCGCGGTCGGAGGTGAACATCATCATCCTGCCGTTGGGCGCCCAGGTCGGGCCCTCGTTGTTGCCCTGGCCCTGGGTGATGCGGCGGATCTCCTTGCTGCCGACCTTGATCACGAAGACGTCGAAGGCGAGGCGCTCGTCGCGGGCGGTGAAGGCGATCTCGTCGCCGCGGGGCGACCACACCGGCGTCTGGTTGTAGTTGCCGGCGAAGGTGAGCCGCTCCACGCCGGTGCCGTCCGCGTTGGCCACGAAGATCTGCGGGTTGCCGTGGCGGTCGGAGACGAAGGCGAGCTTCTGGCCGTCGGGCGACCAGGAGGGCGAGGTGTCGATGCCCGGCGAGTTGGTGATCCGCTTCAGGCCCGACCCGTCGGCGTTGATCACGTAGATCTCCGAGTTGCCCTCGTCGGCGAGGGTGAAGGCGATCTTCTTGCCGTCCGGCGAGAAGGCGCCGCCGGTGGCGATGTCGCCGCGGCTGACCAGCGCCTTGCTGCGGCCGCCGGGCAGCTCGGAGCGCCAGAGCTCGGGCTTGCCGTTGGGGTAGTTCCGGCTCCGCTTGTAGAGGGTGTAGACGACCTTGTCGCCGGCGGGCGACCACGCGGGCAGCAGGGCCATGCCGCCGCCGCGCTCGGAGACCGGGGCGGCGTTCTTGCCGTCCCAATCCGCCACCCAGACCTCGCGGGCGCTGGGTCCGCGCTTCACGAAGGCGATGCGGGTGGAGAAGGCGCCGGGCTCGCCGGTGAAGTGCTTCACCAGATCGTCGGCGAAGCGGTGGGCGAGGCGGCGGGCGTCGGCGCGGCGGCCCTCGTAGGTGGCCACGAGATCCTGGCGGTGGGTGGCCACGTCGTAGAGGCGGAAGGTGGCCTGGACGCCGCCGGCGCTCGGGGTCACCTGCACCTTGACCAATCCTTCCGCGGAGACGTCGGACCAGCGGGTCCAGACGATCCCTTCGGCGGTCGCCGGCTCGCGCGGATCGGCGAGGAAGGCCTTGCGGGGCACCACGTCGAAGAGGCCGCTCGCCATCAGGTCGAAGGAGAGGGCCTCGTGGATCTCCTCGGCGGGGGCGACCTCGTCGCCGGTGGCGAGCGGGTTGGCGACGGCGATGGGGTAGGGGCGGAAGGTGGCGCCGGAGATCTCCAGCGTGGCGCGCTGCGCTTGTGCCACGAAGGGGAGCGCGGTGAGGGCGAAGGCGAAGAGAAGGACGAGACGACGCAAGGCACTGCCTCCTGATCACGGACGCGCCGGGGGTTGCGCGGCGTGGTGGCTCTCCCCTGCAAACGATTCGGCGGGCCGCCAGCCGGGAGAGCTGCTGGCGGCGCTGCGGCGTTGGATGCCGCGTCAGGGCTTGAAATTCAGGTCGATCCCCTCGCGGGCGAGGGTGCGCGCGAGATGCTCGGGGGGCGGTGGCACCGGCGAGGCCCGCTGCACCGCAGCTTCCAGCGCGGAGTCGAAGGTGCCGTTGCCCGAGCCCTTGACGATCTCGAAGCGGGAGATCCGGCCCGCGGGCTCGATGAAGATCCGCACGGTGGCGTTCAGGAACATGCGCTCGCGCTCGGAGATGGTGGAGGGCAGCTTGTACTGATCCTTCACCCGCCGCTCGAGCAGCGCGTAATAGGCCTCGCCCTGCGCGTGATCGCTGTCGCCCTCCGCGTGGCCGTCGAGCTGCCCCGGCAGATCCTCGGCGGGGCCCGCGATCGCGCCGGTCTGGAAGCGCTTCATGATGTCGTCGAGCTTGGCCTTGGTGTCCTGCTTCGCATCCCGCGGCGCAGCGGCCTGGCTCGCAGCCGGCTTGGCCGAAGCGGGACCGGGAGGCGCCGGCGTGGGCTTCGTGGCTGCAGGGGTCGGGCTGGGCGTGGGGATGGTCTTGGCGTCGGGCTTCGGGGGCGTAGGCGCCGGGGTCGCTGCAGGGGCGGCTTCCGCCACCGGCGTCTTCTGGCCCGGCGTCGGCACCGGCGCCTCCTTCGGCGCGGGGGGCACCGCAGGGGCGGTGGGCTTGCGGGGCAGCCACTCCTTCGGACGCGGCTTGCCGAGGCGCACGAGCATCGGCTTCTGCATCGGCTCCGCGGGGCCCGTGTCGCCGAAGATCGAGACGCCGATCATCGCCAGCACCAGCGCGCCGTGCAGGCCGATCGACGCCATCCAGGCCCAGCCGTAGGGCTGCTTGCGGCCGGCGAGCGGACTGCGTGCGATCGCGTCGGGAAGCGACACGGGCGGCTACCTCTTGCCCTTGGCGGGCTTGGCGTCCTTCATCTGGCGCTCGACGGGATCGGTGATCATGCCGATCGCCGGGATCCCCGCGTTCTGCACCCGGGCCATCACGTCCACCACGAAGCCGTAGTCGAGGCTGCGGTCCGCGTGGAGGTGGAGCTCCTTCTGCTTCTGCGCCTTGGGGTTGTGCTTCAGCTTCTCCTCGAGCTCCTCGAGGGAGACCGGGGCGTCGCCGATGTACATGGAGCGATCGGCCTTGATCGCGAGCACCAGCAGATCGGAGTCCTTCTCCTCGATCGCCTGTGCCTTCGCCTCCGGCAGGTCGACCTTCACGCCCTGCTGGATCAGCGGGGCGGTGACCATGAAGATGATCAGGAGCACCAGCATCACGTCCACCAGGGGCGTGACGTTGATCTCGCTCATGCCGCTGCGGCCGCCGCCGCTCGAGAAACCCATCGCTAGATGCTCCCGATCAGCGGACGAAGTGGCGCTTGACGATGTTGAGGAAGTCCGAGGCGAAATTCGCCATCTCGCTGTCCAGCACCTTGATGCGCGACACGAAGTGGTTGTAGGCGATCACCGCGGGGATCGCGGCGAAGAGGCCCACCGCGGTGGCGATGAGCGCCTCGGAGATCGGCTTGGCGACCGTGGCCAGGTTGGCGTTGCCGGCGGCGTAGATCTCGTTGAAGGCCCGCATGATGCCCCACACCGTGCCGAAGAGACCGACGAAGGGCGCCGCCGCTGCGGTGGTCCCGAGGAAGGGCGTCTGCGCCTCGAGGTGGGTCAGCTCCGAGGTGGCGGCGCGACGGAGCGCGCGCTCGATGTTCTCGAGGCCGTCGGCGTCGGTCTTGCCGCCGGTTCCCTCGCCGGTGAGCTTCACCAGCTCGACGTAGCCCGCACGGAAGACCTGCGAGACCGGCGACTCCTTGAGCATCTCCGCCTTGGCGTAGATGTCGGGCAGGTTCTTGCTCTGCCAGAAGCTCTCGAGGAAGGAGAGGGACTGCTCCTGCGCGGTGCGCAGCTGCAGGGTCTTCCGGACGATGATCGTCCAGCTCCAACCGGAGGCGAGGAGGAGGAGCCCCAGCACCGAGAGGCCGACGGGGCCACCCGCGAGGATGGCGTCGATGTAGTCGATTCCTGCTGCTGCAATCGTAATCGGCATGGAAAACCGGGGGGTTGCAAGGGTTCAGGTCGTGGTAGCACGCGGCTCGCCGGGGGGTCAACGCGCACCCATCCCCGAGCCTGTGGCGGTTTCTTCGCCCTTCGACAGCTGGCACGGCTTGAATCTTCCCGAGGGCTCGGCCGTCCCTGTGGGCGAAGATGCAACCGAATGCCCGGCGAGAGAGCGACCATGGTCCCAACCCACCTGAAGATGCTGGCCTGCGCTGCCGCGGCTTCCGTGCTGCCGGCCTGCGTGATCTACGACGAGGACCCCGAGCTCCGGATCTACTGGGAGTTCATCGGCGCCGCCTCCTGCGAGCAGGCGGGGGTGAGCGACATCCTCATCCAGATCGACGGCCCCACCGGCTTCGAGGAGTTCGGCTTCGTCCCCTGCACCCTGGGCTTCGCCGACATCCCCGACGATTTCCCCAGCGCCGGCGATCTCGAGTCGGGCGACTACTTCGTCACCGTCCTCGGCTTTCCGCCGGGGGAGGGCGGCGCCACCTGGCTCGCCGAAGGGGGGATCGATCTCCACGGCGGCTTCAACGAATTCACCTTCGGCCTCGCGCCCTTCTGACGTCCCGGGCCCTCGACTCCAGGGGGCACGCTCCGGTATGAGCCGTTCCATGCAGGGAGCGACGATGGGCAAGATCGGGGTCTTCGATTCGGGCGTGGGCGGGCTCACCGTGCTCCACGCGCTGCACCGGCGCCTGCCGGCAGAGCCCACCGTCTACCTCGGTGACACCGCCCGGGTGCCCTACGGGACCAAGAGCCCCGACACGGTGATCCGCTATTCGCGGACCAACGCGCGCTTCCTCCTCCAGCACGACCTGCGCCTCCTCGTGGTCGCCTGCAACACGGCAACCGCCCACGCCCTCGAGGCGCTGCAGGCGGAGCTGCCGGTGCCGGTGATCGGCGTGGTCGAGCCCGGCGCCAGGGCCGCAGCGGCCCTCACCCGCACCAGGCGGATCGGCGTGATCGGCACCGCCGGCACCATCGCCTCCGGCGCCTACCAGCGCGCCCTCGCCCAGGCGATCCCCGGCGCCGAGGTGGTGGCCCGGGCCTGCCCGCTGCTGGTGCCGCTGGCGGAGGAGGGGTGGACCGAGGGCGAGGTGCCGCGGCTGGTGGTCGAGCGCTACCTGGGCGATCTCCGCGGCTCCATCGACACCCTGGTGCTGGGCTGCACCCACTACCCGCTGCTGAAGGAGGCGATCGCCGACGTCCTCGGGCCGCAGGTGGCGCTGGTCGATTCGGCGGAGGCCACCGCCGCCGCAGTGGAGGACGCGCTCCGGGGCCGGCCTGCCGCGGGGGGCGGCACGCCTACGCGGCGCTATTTCGTCACCGACGTGCCTGCGCGTTTTCCCGAGATCGCCGCCCGCTTCCTCGGCCACGTGCCCGAGGCGGTGGAGCAGGTGGACGTGTGACCAATCCTTGACGTCCGGTCGTTTCTTCCCCGACCATGCGGGCATTCCCCTGAGCGAGGTCGACCCCGTGAAGCGTCTGGCACCCGTCGTGTTCCTCCTGGCCGCATTCGCCCTCGTCGCCTGTGGCAGCGACGACCAGCGCAGCGATCCTGCTGGCGGTGGCGGCACCGGTGGCGCAGGTGGTGCGGTCGGACCCACGGCGCCGGCGTTCGCCGGCCTCGCCGAGGTGACGTCGGACGGCGCCGGTCTCGCCTACCTCTACTGGCTGCCCGCCAGCGACGCGGAGACCGCCGCCGAGGAGATCCGCTACAAGGTCTGGGTGTGGCAGACCCACCCGGACGGCGGCACCACCGGCGATTCCTACGACTGGACCCAGACCATCGATCGCTGCACCCCGCGCTGCCGCTGGCAGTTCTCCCTGGGCCAGGACAACGTGACCTGGTTCGCGGTGGAGGCGATCGACGCGGACGAGATGTCGACCGGCCTCGACGTGGTGGTCCCGGCGACCACCAACAAGGCGGAGCCCTCGATCACCGGCGTCAGCCCGACCTCCGCCGACGTCGGCGACGAGATCGAGGTGATCGGCGAGCACTTCCTCGACGAGCGCACCTCCGACGACGCTCTCACCCTCGGCGGCGAGCCGATCGAGGCGGAGTTCATCACCGGTTGGGATACGCGTCGGATCCGCTTCGTCCTCCCCGCGGGCTTCGCCAGCGGCGCCATCGGCGTGAAGACCCTGAACGGCACGGCGACCGCCGAGCTGGTCGTGAACGAGTAAGGCGGATTGCTACGTGGCCGCTCGTCGGCCACACTTGCCCCCAATGGCCGCCCCGAAAAATTTCGTCGCCGGGTTCAACCACAACATCAAGCACCGCGGGCAGGTCTTCCACGTCCAGACCGAGGACTCCGGGTCCGAGATCGCCGTGATCTCGACCCACCTCTTCGTGGGCGGGACCATCCTCGCGTCGCGGCGGTCGTCGTATGGCGATCTCGCCGGCGCCGCCGATCTGCAGGCGCAGGTCCGGGTGCGGATGGAGGCGCAGCACAAGCAGGTGCTGCGCGATCTGGTCAACGGCGACTTCGAGTCGAAGCTCCGCGGGCTGCCCTCCTACCAGCCCGGCCAACTCGCGGACACCCCCACCGGCAGGCCGCCGGTGACGCGGTCGGTGACGCCGCCGGTGCACGTGACCCGCTTCGACAACGGCGTGGTGGGAGGCGCGGCGGCGCCGCGTCCGGGCAACGTCGCCGTCGGTGCGCCGCTCCACCTGCAGACGCCGGGACCGCCAGCTGCACGGGCGCTCGCAGCGACCCCTGGGCCTGCCCGGCCCATCGAGCCGCTGCAGGCCCACGCCGCGAGCCCCGGCCCCGCCAGGACCATCTCCGCGATCGAGCCGCCGCCGGATCTGCGGACGCCGGGGCCGGCGCAGCCGGTGCGCCACGCCGCTTCCCTCGGGGCCTTCGGCGCCGACGTGATCAGCGACAAGAGCCTCGACCAGGTGATCCTCGCCTACCTCGCAGGCGAGACGGACGAGTAGCAAAAGGCCGCTCGTCCGACCGGCTTCCAGCCGAGCGGTTGAAACCGCAGGGAGGCGCTGCTATAGGGGCGCCGCCCACCCGTCCCATAGCGGACATCTGGAGGCCTTCATCATGCATGCTGCGACCTCGCGCGAGACCGCGCGTTCCGCCGACCCGGCCCTCGTCGCCCGTCTCGTGGAGATCGCCGGCCGCATGCGCGTCGACATCATCGAGATGCTCGCTCGCGCCGGCTCCGGCCACCCCGGTGGATCGCTCTCCGCGATCGACATGGTGACCGCCCTCTACTTCCACGTCCTCGCCCACGATCCGAAGAACGCTGCGTGGGACGGCCGCGACCGCTTCGTGCTCTCCAAGGGCCACGCCGTTCCCGCCGTCTACGCGGTGATGGCGGAGGCGGGCTACATCTCCCGCGACGACCTCCAGACGCTGCGCGTCCTCGGCAGCCCGCTGCAGGGCCACCCGGTGAAGTCCTTCGTGCACGCCCCGGGCTGCGAGGCCAACACCGGCTCGCTGGGCCAGGGCCTCTCGGTGGCGCAGGGCATGGCGCTGGCCGCGAAGCTCGACGGCGCCGCCTGGCGGACCTACTGCATGCTCGGCGACGGCGAGATGCAGGAGGGCCAGGTGTGGGAGGCGCTGATGAGCGCGCCCAAATTTGGCCTCGACAACCTCACCGCCATCCTCGACTACAACAAGGGCCAGATCGACGGCCCCACCAACGAGGTGATGAACCTCGAGCCGCTGCAGCAGAAGCTCGAGGCCTTCAACTGGCACGTGATCCGGATCGACGGCCACGACATCGCCGCCTTCCTCGGCGCGATCGAAGAGGCGAAGTCGGTGACCGGCAAGCCGACCTTCATCATCGCCGACACGGTGAAGGGCAAGGGCGTCTCCTTCATGGAGAACCGGATCGAGTGGCACGGCGCCACCCCGAACCCCGAGCAGACGAAGCAGGCCCTCGCGGAGCTCAAGCGCTAATCCACCTTTCGCCGGTGCGACGCAGCGCTCTCGAGCGCGCGGCCCGGCGCATTCCGCCAGTGGGCGGGAAAGCGAGATTGCAGATGACCAGCAAGGCGACCCGGCAGGCGTTCGGCGAGGCACTCGCCGCCCTCGGCGCGACCCACGAGAACATCGTGGTCCTCGACGCCGACCTCTCCAAGTCGACGAAGTCCGACCTCTTCGCGAAGAAGTTCCCCGAGCGCTTCTTCGAGATGGGCATCGCGGAGGCCAACATGCTCGGCACCGCCGCGGGCCTCGCGCTCTCGGGCAAGGTGCCGTTCTGCTGCTCCTTCGCGGCGTTCATCACCGGCCGCTACGACCAGATCCGCATCTCGGTGGCCTACTCCGAGGCCAACGTGAAGATCGTCGGCACCCACGCCGGCGTGGCGATCGGCGACGACGGCTACTCGCAGCAGGGCCTCGAGGACATCGCCCTGATGCGCGCCATCCCGACGATGGCGGTGGTGCAGCCTGCGGACGACATCGAGACCGCGGCGGCGGTGAAGTACCTGGCCGAGCACCAGGGCCCCGCCTTCCTGCGCCTCACCCGGCAGAACGTGCCCCGCGTCCACGCGGAGGGCTACGAGTTCCGCTTCGGCAAGGTGGACACCCTGCGGGAAGGCACGGACGCGGTGATCTTCGCCTCGGGCGGCACCGTGGGCAACGCGATGGCAGCTGCGGAAGCGCTGGCCGCCGAGGGGATCTCCCTGCGCGTGGTCAACGTCCACACCATCAAGCCCCTCGACGTCGAGGGCGTGGTCGCTGCGGTGAAGGCCTCGGGCAACCTGGCGATCACCGCCGAGGACCACACCGTGATCGGCGGCCTCGGCGGCGCCATCGCCGAGTGCCTCAGCGAGAATCACCCGGCGAAGCTCCTCCGCATCGGCGTGCAGGACGTCTTCGGCGAGTCGGGCGCCCCCGCGGAGCTCGTGGCCAAGCACGGCCTCGACGTCGCGGGCATCGCCCGGCAGGTGAAGGCCTTCCTCGGCCGCTGATCCTGCGTTTCGCTGGAATGCGAGAGGCGCTTCTCACGCCATGTGAGAGGCGCCTTCGTGTATCGGCGGGCCTGCCCGCTCGCCTGGGATGCTGCCGCACGAGCGACTTCCCACAGGCCCGGCGGCTGCGCGGGCCCCGCGCTATCGGGTAGAGAGAACGGTAGCTTCCGCGACCAAAGGCGCTTGCGTGATCGAGCTCTACCGCCTCCACAAGCTCTACAAGGGCGAAGTCCCCGCGCTCGACGACGTGAACCTCGTCGTGGGGAAGGGCGAGTTCGTCTTCCTCACCGGCTCCTCGGGCGCCGGCAAGAGCACGCTGCTGCGCCTGATCATGGCGGCGGAGGAGCCCACCCGCGGGCAGATCATCGTCGGCGGCCGCAACCTCGCCCGCATCGATCACAAGGGGATCCCCTTCCTGCGGCGCAACATGGGCGTGGTCTTCCAGGACTTCAAACTGCTGCCCACCCGCACCGTCTTCGACAACGTCGCCCTCACCCTCGAGGTGCTGGGCACCCAGGCGAAGGACGTGAAGAAGCGGGTCGACGCGATCCTCGAGCGGGTCTCGCTGGGGCACAAGGCCGGCGCCTTTCCCCCGCAGCTCTCCGGCGGCGAGCAGCAGCGCGTGGCGATCGCCCGGGCGCTGGTCGGCGATCCGGCGATCCTCCTCGCCGACGAGCCCACCGGCAACCTCGATCCCCAGCTGACGATCGAGGTGATGGATCTGCTCACCGCCTGCAGCGCCCGCGGCACCACGGTGCTGGTGGCCACCCACGATCACACGCTGCTCGAGCGCTACAAGAAGCGCACGGTGCGCCTCGAGGCCGGCAAGGTCGCGGAGGATCGCCCGTGAACCGCCTCCTCTACTTCGTGAAGAAGGCCCTCGGCGGCATGCGCGCGGCGCCCTTCGTCCACGCGGTGGCGGCGCTCACCATCGCGGTGGCGCTGCTGCTGGCTGGCGTGGTCGGTGCCCTCGCCCTGCAGGCGCGCTCGCTCCTCGACGAGTGGGGCCTGCGGGCGGAGATCACCGTCTACCTCGCGCCGCGGGTGCAGCCCGCCGATGCCGAATACCTGGCGAAGCAGGCGGCGGAGATCACCTCGGGCACCGCCCGCTACGTCACCGCGCAGGAGGCGATGGCGCGGCTCGCCGAGGCCCTCGGCGAGGAGGGCGAGGCGCTCCGCGAGCTCCCCGAGAACCCGCTGCCGCCCTCGGTGGAGGTGGTGCCCGCGGTGGGGACCACCGCCGAGCAGGTGGAGGTCCTCGCCAGGGCGCTGCGCAAGCTCGACGGCGTGATCGAGGTGGACTACGGCCGCGCCTGGATCGAGCGGATCACCGGGCTCTCCCGTGCCGCCGGCGTGATCGGCCTCACCCTCCTGCCCCTCATCCTCCTCGGCGCCGCGGTGCTCGCCGCCAGCGTGGTCCGCCTCGCGATCCACGCCCGCGCCAGCGAGATCGACATCCAGCGCCTCGTCGGCGCCACCAACGCCTTCGTCCGCGCGCCCTTCCTCGTGGAGGGAGCGCTCGCCGGCCTGGCCGGCGGCCTCCTCGGCGCCGCCGGCCTCTTCGCCGTCGCCTCGTACGTGGGGCCGACGCTGCAGGCAGCGGTGCCCCTGCCACCGGAGCTCCAGCCCGTCGCCCTCGCCGGGCCGCTGCCGCTGCTCGTCGTGGTGGGCGCCGGCGTGCTCCTCGGCTTCGTCGCCAGCGCCATCTCCGTCGGGCGGCATCTGCGATGAGGCCGTACCTCGTCGCAGCGCTCCTCTGCATGCCGGCAGCAGCTGCAGGACAGGGCGGCGTGCAGGCGAAGAAGGCGGCGATCGCCGAGAAGCTGGACGAGGCGAAGGCCGCGGTTGATCGCATCCTCCGGCAGGAGAGCGACGTCGGCACCGAGGTGGAGCGGGCGGAGGAGGTGCTCCGCACCGCCGAGGAGGCTGCGCGCCTCGCCGAGGCGGAGCTCGCCGCAGCCCGCCAGGCCCTCGACGCCGCCCGCGCAGCCGAAGACCACGCCCGCACCACGCTGCAGCAGCGCTCGGACGCGCTGGGCCCGCGGCTGCGGGCGCGCTACCGGATGATGCGGCAGGGCGGCGCAGGGGCCCTGCTCCTCGCCGATTCGCCCGCTGCCTGGCTTCGTCTGCAGCACGCCTTCGACACGCTGCTCGGCGCCGATCTGGCGGCCTTGCGCGACTTGCGCGGCATCGCCGACGCCCACGCGGCGGCCCGCGCGGAGCTCGAGCCGGCGGAGGCCGCCGTGGCCCGCCGCGTCGCCGAGGCGGCGTCGATGGAGGCTGCGGCCCGGGGCGCAGCGGAGACGCGGCAGCTCCTCCTCGCCTCGGTCCGGGAGGAGCGCAGGCTCCGCGAGGGGGTGGTCCGGGAGCTGGCCGCCTCGCAGCGGCGCCTCGACGCACAGCTCGCCCGCCTGCGCAGCGAGGCCGCGGTGCCGAAGACCGGCTTCGGCCTGCTCCGCGGCAGGCTGCCGTGGCCGGTGGTGGGCTCGGTGGTGGAGGTCGCCTTCGGCAAGGTGGTGAACGCGAAGTTCAACACCGTGACCCAGCAGAACGGCCTCGATCTCCGCATCCACGAGGGGGCCGAGGTGCGGGCGGTGGGCAAGGGGCAGGTCGCTTTCGCCGGCTGGTTCCGGGGCTATGGGAACCTCGTCATCGTCGACCACGGGGACGGCTTCCACACGCTCTATGCGCATCTCGCCGCTACCGCGGTGCAGGTCGGCGCCACCGTCCAGCCCGGTGATCTGGTGGGGCTGGTGGGCGACACCGGCTCCCTGAAGGGCGCCTACCTCTACTTCGAGATCCGCGCCAACGGGAAGCCGGTGGATCCGCTGGGGTGGTTCGCTCGCTAGGGTGCTCGTTGGATCCCGCCCCGACATCGGCTTAGGATCGGGGGATGCGCCGTCTTCCCCATCTCGCCTCGCTGTTTTGCGCCTTCGTTGCAGGCATCGCCTTCCACGCCTCCATCGACAGCGCCCGGGCAGCGGGTTACGGCAAGCTCGACGTCTTCGCGCGGGTCCTCGCCTTCGTGGAGAACAACTACGTCGACGAGGTCGACGGCGATCAGCTGGTCTACGGCGCGATCAAGGGGATGCTCGCCTCGCTCGATCCCCACACCATCTTCCTGCCGCCCGAGGAGTACCAGGCGATGCGCGCCGACACCTCCGGTGAGTTCGGCGGTCTCGGCGTCGAGGTGATGGCGGACGAGGCGTCGCTGCTGGTGGTGGCGCCCATCGACGACACCCCCGCCTCCCGCGCCGGCATCAAGGCCGGCGACAGGATCCTCGCCATCGACGGGGAGAGCACCAAAGGCATGAGCGTGGCGGTGGCGGTGCGGCGCATGCGCGGCGCGCTCGGGACCCGGGTGATCCTGAGCGTGATGCGCGAGGGTTTCGACGCGCCGCTGCAGCTGGCGCTGCTCCGGGACCGGGTGCGGGTGCAGAGCGTGGAGTGGCGGCTCTACCCGGACGGCCGCGGCTACGTGAAGATCAAGAGCTTCCAGGAGCGGACCGACGAGCACCTCGGCAAGGCGCTGGGCGCGATGCGCGAGAAGAACGGCGGCAAGGAGCTCGCGGGGCTGGTGATCGATCTGCGCAACAACCCCGGCGGCCTGCTCGATCAGGCGGTGCGCGTGGCGGATCGCTTCGTGGGCGAGGGGCTCATCGTCTCGACGGAGGGGCGCGGCGGCAGGCAGCTCGAGGCGGAGCGCGCCCACGCGGCAGGGACCGAGCCCGCCTATCCGCTGGTGGTGCTGGTCAACGGCGGCTCCGCCTCCGCCAGCGAGATCGTCGCCGGCGCGCTGCAGGATCACGATCGAGCGGTGGTCCTCGGCACCACCACCTTCGGCAAGGGCAGCGTCCAGACGGTGATCGATCTCGACGACGGATCGGGCCTCAAGATGACCATCGCCCGCTACTACACGCCGAAGCACCGCACCATCCACGGCAAGGGCGTCGAGCCCGACCTGGTGGTGAAGGACGAGGAGGCTGGCGAGGCGGTGGCGGTGAACGCGCTGGCCCACGGGAAGGGCCGCATCGAGCCGGTGGCCACCAGCCGCAACGCGGAGAACCTGCAGGTGATCGATCAACAGCTGGACCGCGCGCTCCACGCGCTCGGCTCCTGGGAGCGCTTCCGCGCCGAGCTCGCCCGCAAGGCGAAGCCCGCGAGCCAGGTGGCGGTGCAGAAGCCTGCCGCCGTGCCGGCGCCCTAGCCGCCGAGCAGGCGCCAGCGGCGCAAGTCTGAACGCGTGACCATCGCTTGCCGTCCTCCGGAGCGGGCCGCACCGTTTCCGCAGGCTCGAACGGAGGTGAGCGCATGGCTCGCAACAAGACGTGGTGGACCATCGGTGCCGGCTCGCTCGCAGCGCTTCTCATGGTCGGCTGCCAGGGCAGCGGCCAGCAGGAGCAGGAGCAGCAGGCACAGGCGCCGGCGGAGCAGGCAGAGCAGGCGCAGGAGCAGGCGGAGCAGCGGCTCGAAGAGGCGCAGAGGGCGCAGGAGCAGGCTGCAACGGAGCAGGAGGACGTCGGCTCCGCGCAGGAGGATGTGGCGCAGGCCCGTGAGGAAGCGCAGCAGGCCGAGCAGGAGCTCGCCGAGGCGCAGCAGGAGGCGCAGCAGGAGCGCCAGCAGGCCATCCAAGCGCAGGAGCAGGCGCAGGCCGAGACCCAGCAGGCCCAGCAGGCTGCAGAGGCGCGGCAGGAGGAGGCGCTCCAGGCGCAGCAGGAGATGGGGCCGGGTGCTGCCACCGGCGGCGCGGTGGCCGCGCAGGGCCAGCAGACGGTCTCCGGCCAGCTCGTGGAGGTGACGGAGGAGGAGATCCGCGTCGGCCCCGAGAGCGGCAACGAGGTCCGGCTCCAGGTGAACGAGCAGACCCAGGTGATGCGTGACGGCCAGATGGCCTCGCTCCAGGAGCTGCAGCCCGGCACCCAGGTTCGCGCCAGCTACGAGCTGCAGGAGGGGGAGCCCGTGGTGACCCGCCTCGAGGCGACGAGCAGCGGCTCGCACCAGCAGTAACCGGGAACGACCGGTAGACGAGGGCGTGCATCCCTGCCGCCGCCCAGCGATGCCCTCGGCCTCCACGGCCGGGGGCATCGCCTTTTCGCCGCTGCGCGCGGAGCCGATCGCTCGGCCCACGTGCCGGCGCCATCCTTGCCGGCGACCTTGCCGGGATGCAGCTTTGCAGCAGTGAACGTGCTTGCTGCACGGAGGTGGTGTGATGGCGCGAGCGATCGGGACGGGGGCTGCCGTGCTGGCGGCGCTGCTCCTGGCTGGTTGCCAGGGAGGCGAGGGCGAGGCGCAGCGGCCCGCCACGCCTGCGGAGCAGGCGGAGGCGGCGCAGAAGGAAGCGCACAAGGCACTCGAGCAGGCGCGCACGGCACAGCAGGATGCGATGGAGAAGCAGGAGGCCGTGGCCGGGGCGCAGCAGCAGCTCGAGGAGGCGCGGGCCGAGGTCGAGGAGGCGGAGCGGCGCGTGGAGCAGGCGCGGCAGGAGGCCCGCGAGGCGCAGCTCCAGGCGCAGCGGCAGGCACAGCAGGCGCAGCAGGTGGCGCAGGCCGCGCAGCAGCGGGCGCTCGAGGCGCAGCAGCAGCAGGCTGCAGGGGCCGCGAGCCAGGCGCAGGTGGTGGCGGGGCAGGTGGCCTCGGTGACGCCCCGGCAGCTGCGCGTGGTGGGGCCGCAGGGGAACGACATCGCCCTGCGGATCACCGAGCAGACCCAGGTGACCCGCGGCGGACAGCCCGCCTCCCTGCAGCAGATCACGGAGGGCACGCAGATCCGCGCGAGCTACGAGCTCCAGGCGGGCGAGGCCACCGCCACGCGGATCGAGATGCGTTGAGGAGGGGTGATGCGGTTGCGTTGGCTGGCAGGAGCGGCTCTGGCGGGCGCGGTGGCGCTCGTGGGCTGCGATCAGGACGAGGAGCGGCGGGCGGAGATGGCGCGGCAGCAGCCCCTCGGCAACCAGGTGTTGCAGGGCGAGGTGCTCACCCGCTCCGCCGACGTCGTGAAGATCGAGACGTCGCCGGGGGCGAGCCTGCCGCTGCGGGTCACCGAGGAGACCGAGGTGATCGTGGGCGGCGAGCGGGCCACGCTCGAGCAGCTGGAGCGGGGGCGCGAGGTGCGCGCCACCTTCCGCTACGAGCGCGGCAGGCCCGTGGCGGTGCGGATCGAAGCGCCGGCGCCTTAGGCGCTGGTCACCCGCACCGTGGTCTTCATCTGCCTGCCGGTGGCGAGATCGCGCGCCGACGCGGTGAGGATCCCTTCGATGTTGACGTCGAAGGTGATCTCCATCTGCGCCGCGCCCGCAGGTCCCGCCGGCAGGCCGCCGAAGGTGAACTCGCCGAGCAATTCGTTGTGCTGCACCTCGGGCAGGTCGCCCTGGAAGATCCGCACCACCACCTCCTGCTGGCCGTCGAAGGAGGTGGTCGCCGGCACCTGCCGCGCGTTGGGGATCGACGCGTTGCGGGGGAAGACGACGTGCATCCTCCTGCCCGCAGCCTCGATGCCGATCGCCATCGGGATCACGTCGAGGAGCTGCACCTTGAGGTCGGTGTCGTCCTCGAAGGAGTGGGCGTAGAGCGCCGCGCCGATCGCCACCGCCTCGTCGGGATGGACGCCCTTGGACGGCGGCTTGCCGAAGAAGCGGGTGAGCCGCTCCTGGATCAGCGGCATGCGGGTCTGTCCGCCGACGAGGAGCACCTCGTCGATGTCGCGGGTGGAGAGCCCCGCGTCGACCAGCACCTGCGCCACGGTCTGGAGGGTGCGGTCCACCAGCTTGCCGGTGAGCTGCTCGAGGAGCTTGCGCGTGAACATCATCTCGACGTTCAGCGGCTTGCCCTGCGGCGTCATCGCGATGAAGGGGATGTGGAACGAGGCCTCGGTGCGCTGCGAGAGATCGATCTTGGTGCGCTCGGCGAGGTCCTTGATCCGCTGCATCGCCACCGGATCCTGCGAGAGGTCGATGCCGTGGCGCGCCTCGAAGTCCTTGAGGACCAGGCGGATGATCGCCTCGTCGAAGTCGAGGCCGCCGAGGAAGATGTCGCCGCCGGTGGCCTTCACCTCGAAGACGCGGTCGCGGATCTCGATCACCGAGACGTCGAAGGTCCCGCCGCCCAGATCGTAGATGAGCACCCGCTCGGCGAGGCCCTTGCCGACGCCGTAGGCGAGGGCGGCAGCGGTGGGCTCGTTGATGATCCGCACCACGTCGATGCCGACCTGCTTGCCCGCCTCCTTCACCGCCTGGCGCTGGCGATCGGTGAAATAGGCCGGGACGGTGACCACCGCCCGATCGACCTTCTCCTGGAGGTGGTCGGAGGCGATGTTGCGGATCCGGTCGAGGATCCGCGCGGCGACCTCGCTCATCTTGAGCGAGCGCTGGGCCACGTCGATGAGGACCTCGTTCTGGCCCTCTTTCAGCTCGTAGGCCACGAGGCTCTTCATCGTGTCGACGACCTCGGACTTGTAGTTGCGTCCGATGAGCCGCTTCGAGGCGTAGACGGTGTTGCGCGGGTTGAGCTGCCACTGGCGCTTCGCCTCGTGGCCGATCAGCTCGTGGCCCTTTTCGTCCACCGCGAAGATCGACGGGATGGTGAAGTCGCCGCCCTTGTAAGGGATGAGCTTCACCTTGCCGTCGCTCTCGACGACGGCGGCGCAGGAATTGGTCGTGCCCAGATCGATGCCGATGATCGGCGGCGTGGTCCCCATGGCGTCGGATACTAAACCAGGCGCGGGCACAGTTCATCTATCCCTGCAGCTTTGCTCCGGATGGTTAATCCTAGGCGATCGAGCGGGCCCTCCCTGGTCCCTATGGGGCCCTGGCTGGGAATTGGCGGCGGCGGCGGCACGGTTGCCGAAAAAGCCATCTACTTGGTGCACCCAGGAGGTTCATTGGACGCGCGCCACTACCTCGAATCGGTCGGATCCGAGGTCAAGAGCATCTTCATCGAGAACCGGATGATCCTCTCCTTCGAGGAGTGGATGGGCGAGTTCCTCCGGGAACCGGTGCGCCACGCGCGCTCCTCCGCCCAATACCTGCGGGACGCCCTCGATCACTTCGGCACCCGCACCGTCCAGACGCCGATGGGCGCCTTGCGCCGCTTCAACCTCTTCGACCGGGCCTTCGACGCTGGCCAGGGCAGGGTGGCCGGGCAGGAGGCGGCCCAGAACGAGGTCTACCGGATCCTCGGCAACTTCATCCGGACCGGCAGGGCCAACAAGCTGATCCTGCTCCACGGGCCGAACGGCTCGGCGAAGAGCTCGATCGTGGCCGCCCTCTCCCGTGGCCTCGAGGTCTACAGCCGCGCCCCCGAGGGCGCGCTCTACAAGATCAACTGGATCTTCCCCACCGAGAAGCTCACCAAGGGCTCGCTGGGGTTCGGCGCGGAGCGCGCCGGTCCGCACGGCGAGCTGGCGACCTTCGCCCACCTCGAGTCCGAGGACGTGGACGCCCGCATCGCCTGCGAGATGAAGGACCACCCGCTCTTCCTCGTGCCCCACGGCGAGCGCCGCAAGCTCCTGCAGGAGCAGCTGGGCCGGGACGGCGGCAGCGACTTCGTCCTCTCGACCTACATGCTCGAGGGGGAGCTCTGCCACAAATGCCGGCAGATCTACTCGGGCCTCCTCGGCGCCTACAACGGCGACTTCCTCAAGGTCCTGCGCCACGTGCAGGTGGAGCGCTTCTACGTCTCGCGCCGCTACCTGAACGGCGCGGTGACGGTGGAGCCGCAGGTCTCGGTCGACGCGAGCTACCACCAGGTGACCGCGGATCGCTCCATCGGCCACCTGCCGCCGGCGCTGCAGAACCTCGACATCTTCGAGCCCTTCGGTCCGCTGGTCTACGCGAACCGCGGCGTGGTCGAGTTCTCCGACCTGCTCAAGCGCCCGATCGACACCTACAAATATCTGCTCGGGACCACCGAGACGGGCGTGCTGCCGATGGAGCACTTCCTGCTCCACCTCGACGAGGTGATGATCGGCACCGCCAACGACAAGCACCTCTCCGCGTTCAAGGACCTCGCCGACTTCGCGTCGTTCAAGGGCCGGATCGAGCTGGTGCAGGTGCCCTACCTGCGCCGGGCCACCGCCGAGCGGGAGATCTACGACGTGCAGGTGACCCGCGAGGCGGTGGGCAAGCACATCGCCCCGCACGCCACGCAGGTCGCCGCGATCTGGGCGGTGCTCACCCGCTTGAAGCGCCCGGAGCCGGAGCATTACGAGCCGGTCCTCCGCGACGTGATCGAGGATCTGGCGCCGATCGAGAAGCTGCGGCTCTACGACGAGGGTCGCGTTCCGGACCGGCTCCCCTTCGCCCTGGCGAACGAGCTGCGCAAGGCGATCCCGGCCATCTACCACGAGTGGGACGTCTCTCCCGCCTACGAGGGACGGGCAGGGGCCTCGGCCCGCGAGATCAAGACCGTGATCTTCAACGCCGCGCAGAAGGCGGGGCACACCTGCCTCACGCCGATGGCGGTGCTCGACGAGCTGCGGCAGCTCTGCAAGGACAAGTCGATCTACGAGTTCCTGCAGGCAGAGGTGCGCTTCGGCTACCACGATCCCGAGGAGTTTTTGCAGGTGGTGGAGGCGGAGTACCTCGACGTGATCGACGACGAGATCCGCGACTCGATGGGGATGATCACCGAGAGCCAGTACGAGGAGCTCTTCGAGCGCTACGTCGTCAACGTCTCCCACTGGCTCAAGGGCGAGAAGATCGCCAACCGCGTCACCGGCACCAGCGAGCGTCCGGACGAGGCGCGGATGGCGGAGATCGAGTCGCTGATCAAGCCGGAGGGCGAGGACCGCAGCTCCTTCCGCCGCGGTCTGATCTCGGCGATCGGCGCCTGGCGCCTCGACCATCCCTCCGAGCGGAAGGTGGAGTACGGGCAGGTCTTCCCCGAGCTCTTCCGGCGCCTGCGCGATCATTTCTTCGAGGAGCGGAAGCGCACGCTGCGCCGCAACAAGGAGAACGTGCTCGCCTACCTGGCGGAAGAGGCGGCCGATCGCCTCGAGGCGAAGGATCGCGTCGGCGTGGAGGAGATGCTCCGCAACATGCGCGAGCGCTACGGCTACTGCCCCAGCTGCGCGAGGGACGCGATCCTCCTGCTGATGCGGCGCCGCTACGCGGACTGATCGCGCGGCTGCCGCAGGCGCAGCGAGAGCGACGCCCCCGCCGCCAGATGGCAGCGGGGGCGTCGTCCGTTCGGCGGAGGAGGGGAGCGAGCAGGCCCCGCCCGGCACGCCCGGGTAGGAGGGCCTCCCACTCTCGAAAGGCGGAAGAGCCCACGCCGCGACCCGGTTGACCCCCCGCATTTGATCGCACCGCCCCGTCGCTGCGATGATCCAATTCCACACCGGGAGACAGCCGCATGCTTCGTCGCTCTGCCCTTCTCGCCCTTCCCGCCTTCCTCGCCGGCATCGGTGGTGCCACCGTGCTCTGGGGAAACCAGGCGGCTGCCATCGACGCGCAGCCGGCACTCGTCGCCGGCGCGAACGTGCAGGCGGCGGCGCCAGCGGCGATCGTCGAGGCGGCGGACGCGGTGCCCGTGGTGGCGCCGCCTGCAGCGGCCCCCGGCACCCGCTCCAAGGTGATCAAGGAAGTCCTCCCCTCCAGCGTGCGGATCCAGCTCCTCCGCGAGGGCTCGGTGAGCCGCGCCGCCTCCGGCGTGGTGATCGGCTTCCGCAAGGAGGCCGAGGGCCACGTCGGCTACGTGATCACCAACACCCACGTGGTGGAGACGAAGGATCCCGAGGGCACGACGATCCAGGTGCTCGTCGACCGCAAGGGCAAGACCAGCAGCTACGCTGCCAGGGTGGTCGCCCTCGGCGAGGTGCCGGACATGGATCTGGCGCTCCTCGAGGTGCCGGATCTGGTGGGCCGCGCAGCGGAGCTCGTCTCCGACTCCGACCTCGAGCTCGGCGACGACGTGGTGGCGGTGGGTGCGCCCTTCGGCCGCGGCCTCTCGATCTCGAGCGGCATCGTCAGCCAGCTCGATTGGGACGACGCCGGCGCCGCGCAGGCCTTCAAGACCGACGCGCCGATCGGCTACGGCGCCTCCGGCGGCGGGATCTTCCGGGTGCCCGACGGCAAGTTGCTCGCGGTGATCGAGGGCTACCGCACCGCGAAGGTCTCGATCCCCATGGCGGAGAAGAGCTACTCCTTCGACGTGCCGATGCCGGGCGAGACCTTCGCCGCCCCCGCAGCGAAGGTGCGCCGCTTCCTCAAGAGCCGGGGCGTGGCCCACCTGGTGGCGGGCCTCTTCCCCGGCGAGAAGCTCGAGGCGAAGCCCGCGGTCGAGACCGCGGCACGCTGAGGCGGCCCGCCGGTCAGTTCGCCTCGGGCAGCGACCGCTCTTCCTCCGTCGCGCGTCGCGGCTCGCGGGGCTCGCTGCGCCAGCCCTGCGTCGCAGGATCGGCCACGATCTCGACGGCGAAGCCGAAGTTCGCTCCCTCCACCGGGACGAAGGTGGCGCGCACCTCGGTGCCCGGCTGGATCTCCCGCAGGCCCGCCCGCTGATCGCCGATCCGGAGCTCCGTCTGCGGCGTCGCCTCGAGCTTGATCCAGCTGTGGCTGTCCTCCGGCTCGATCACCCAGCTCGACACCGCGTTGCCGACGAGCTTGCCCCGGACCTCCCTGCGCTCGCCCAGGCGCAGGGGCTCCGCCAGCGTCTCCGGCTCGCGGCCGATGTCGTAGAGCGGCGGCGACTCCGGCGACGGCGCTGCCAGGACCTCGGCGCCGTCGACCTGCGCGCCGGAGCCACGGGGAACCGGCGGGAAGTCGCACGCGGCCATGGCTACCGCCGCTGCGACGAGGCCCATCCACCGTACGTTCATCGAGCCACCTCCCCGCCAGCCTTCTCGACGCCGGGGCGTTCCCCGTCCTCGTCCTCCGGACGCGGGATCTCGATCCAGCGGGCGATCCGCTTGCCGTCCTCGGTGACGTAGGAGGCCCGCACCGGCTGGCCTTCGCGCAGGTCGGCGAAGCCGCCGACGCCGCCGTCGACGAAGACCGAGGTCTCCGTCGCCGCGGTCAGGGGCACGGTGCCGTCCGTCTCCTCGACGACGACGATGCCCTTGCTCGAGTCCACCGAACGCACGCGGCCCTCGACCTCTTGGCTGCCGAGCGCCGAGACGTCGATCGGCGAGGGGTCCCGTCCCATACCCGTGTGCCGCGGCGCACGTCCCGTGGCCTGCATCGCACAGCCACCGAGGGAAAGCGCCACGACCGCAGCCACCGTCCATCTCCACGCCGCCATCCGCACCTCCGTCTCCTACAACGTGGGGCCGGTGCCCGTCCCCTGCCCACCCCGGTGACCGCATCGGGGCGCGGGATGTCGGCGGTCGCACGGTCGGCGGCAGGACGACGGGCGGAGCGGGCACTCGTTCCTTGCCAGTGGCAGCTGGATCTGCAGCGGCTCCCTCGGGCAGGATGGGCCGCGGACCACGTGAGGAGGCTTCCTTGGCGCAGCAGCGGGCGAGCTGGGACGAGTACTTCATGAACCTGGCGCGGGTGGTGGCGACCCGGGCCACCTGCGATCGGAAGCACGTGGGCGCGGTGCTCGTCCGCGAGCGCACGGTCCTCTCCACGGGCTACAACGGATCGATCCGGGGCCTGCCCCACTGCGACGACGAGGGCCACATGATGGAGAACGGCCACTGCGTCGCCACGGTCCACGCCGAGGCCAACGCCATCGTCCAGGCGGCCAAGAACGGCGTCTCGATCGAGGGCGCCACCATCTACACCACCGCATCGCCCTGCTGGCCCTGCTTCAAGCTGATCGCCAACAGCGGCTGCACACGGATCGTCTTCGGCGAGTTCTACCGGGACGAGCGGATCTTCCAGATCGCGCAGCGCCTGGGGATCGAGCTCGTGCAGGTCGAGGTGCCGCTTCCGCCGCCCGGTCTCGAATCGATCGAGGCGCCGCCGAATCTCGCCAAGGCGGGGAGCTGATCGCGGAGGGCGGGGTGCCCCGAAAAAGGACGACCCCCGCCCGGGCCCAGCTGATCCGTCGAAGACCGCCCATTCGAGGGCGGGAATGTGCACCGCTCGTTCTCTGTCGGGGAATGTGGGCGCACACGCCTCCGCCTGCGCTTCCACGTGCGGCAGGCGCTTTCGGCCGGTTTCCCGCAACGGGGGGCATCCGCTCGCCCCCCGCGCTCCGGACCGTGCAGGCTTTGCCCGGTGGAGCGTGCCTAGTTTTCCCTCGGGACGGAGATGCCGTGCAGAGGGGGGAGACTGGAGCGTGAGGGTGGAGACCGTCATCATTCATGGCCAGAACCGGAAGGAAGAGCTTTGCGCTCTGATGGCAGAGTTCTTCCGGCTGGAGGGCTGCAATGACGTCCGAGCCGAGGCTCCGGGCTTCCTGCCGCCGGAAAAGATCGTGGGTTCCATCAAGGACCACTCTCCGGCGTTGACGTGCAGGAGGAACGATGCCCGAGGGACGGCGGTGATCATGGACACCCTGCTGGTGGAGGGTGGAGCGGTGGACCTGGCCGAGGTGGTCAGCAGGCTGCAGCTCTTCTCGTCCGCCGTGCAGGCCATCAACGGAGAGCTGCATCTGGTTGTCCCCGAGCGGGTTGGCGGCTGCGAGGGCGAGGAGCTCGCGCGGGCGCTGCTCAAGCGGCTGGGGCTGAAGGCCAACCGGATCTGGGCGCTCTAGCGACAGCGTCCTGCCGGCAGAGGAAGCGGAAAAGGGAACGGGCGCCGGGGGATCTCCCCGGCGCCCGTTTCTTCTTCGGCAGAAGCACGCTCGGTCCGAAGGCCTCCGCGTCGTGTTACTGCGGCAGGTTCTCGCGGACCCTGCCGAGGAGCTCGTCGAGATCGAAGGGCTTCTCCACCGCCGGGAGGCCCAGCTCCTGCGAGACGCGCCGCAGATCCCGCCCAGCCGAGAGGAGCACCACCGGGATGTCGATGTTCCGGCGCCGCATCTCCTCGACCATCTGCCTGCCGTCCATGACGGGCATCATCAAGTCGAGCAGGATCACCTGGATCGGACGCTGGGCGATGACGCGAAGCGCTTCTTCGCCGTTCGCCGCAACGGCGGCATCGAGGCCGTCGGAGCGTAGGAGCTCCTCGATGGATTCTCGGATGTCGGGGTCGTCGTCGACCACCAGCACCGTCGGTTCTGCCGCCATGGGGGGGAGTCATTAGCAGAGCGGGGCGGCAGGCGGAAACTCCAAAGTTCCGTGTGTCGCATCCCGACACGAAAGGTATGCGGAGAAGAGGTTCTCCGCCGGTCACTCGGCGGTGGTGCGCGCCACCCCGCCGTCGGTCGCCATCCAGAGGGTTCTGCCGCCGTTTTCGTCGGGAACGACGACCAGCCGCCGGACGCTGTCGCCGGGCAGGCCCGCGGTGGCGCCGTGGTAGCTGAAGCTGGCGTCCGGGTGGCGCCTGGCGAGGCCGCCCCAGCTGGTGCCGATCCAGAGGCTCCCGTCGAGGTCGCAGGCGAGGGCGGGGACGTGGTCCTGTGGCAGGACCTCCTCCTGGGTGAGGTGGTGCCGGATCGCCCCGGTGGGGGAGAGGCCGAAGACACCGTGGCCCAGGGAGGAGGCCCAGATCGTCCCGTCGGGGCAAACCTCCACCGCCACCACGTCGTCGGCCTCCCCCGGGACGAGGTCGACCACCGGGCTCACCGCGCCGGCGAGGGTGGCGGTCACCGGCCCCGCCACCCGGGCCACCCGGGTGGCGTCGCCCACCCACGCGTCGCCGGCTGGCGTCACCGCCACGTCCCAGAGCTCCGGTGCCGGCGCCGGCAGGGTCCTGGTGCCGCGGACCGTGCCTTCGGCGTCGAGGACCGCGAGGCCGGCGCCGGTGGCAGCGACGAGGAAGCGGCCGTCCTCGGTCTCCACCGGGCGGAAGCGGGCCACCAGCGGCGAGAGGGGCGCTTCCTCCACGGCGATGCCGCCGCCTTCGTCGATCCGCACCAGGCGCGGGGGCTCGCCCCCGCGGAAGGAGACGAGGGCGGTCCCTGCCGCGAGGCCGCCGACCGCGTGGATCTCGGCACGGGGGAGCCCGTCGCTCGCGGTGATCGGATCGAAGAAATGCGCGCCGGGCGGCCGGACGAAGAGGCCGTCCCTGGCTGCGATCCAGAGGCCGCCCCCTTGGTCGAAGGAGAGGTCGAGTGCGTCACGTGGGGCACCGAGCTCCGGGCCGAGGAGCTCGGTGGCGAGGGGTGCCGGCGGTCCGTGGATCACCGGCGGCGGCACCTCGACGGGACCGCCGCCGCCGCTGCCACCGGGGGCCAGGGGCCGCTCCTCCAGGCCGGTGTCGCCGGTGCCGCAGGCCAGCACCGGTGGCAGGAGAAGAGCGCCCCACCACCACCCGCGCATCCGCCCCCCGCTCCGCTGCCGCCTGCACACCATCGAAACGCCTCCCGGGCCCCGAGAAACGAGGGGCCACCTGCGGGAGGAGCGTTCACCTGCCGTGCCAGCGCCCGGCTGCCGCCTGGTGGCCAGGCGGGCGAGCGTCTGCGCGGAGGTGGGTGCGCGGATGGGAAAAGTTCTTCCCACCGGTGGAGGGTTCTTGCCGCCTCCGCGCCTGCCTCGTATGGCCCGCTCGGTCCCGCTGGCGCGGGACCAAGCGGACAAGCGGCGCGCTTCGCGCGATTGCTTTGCGTCGGAGCGCCCCACTGGGCGCTCAGGGCAGGATCTCCTCGCCCACGATCTGCCCGGCGATGGCGCGGCGCGCCTCGAGGAGCTCGATCTGCCGGTGGAGCTCGACGAGCTGCTCCCGGGCGGTGGTCTCGGCGAGGCGTGCCCGGGCCCGCTCGAGCGCGGTGTCGGTGTGGATCACGCGAATGTACGCCGGCACCTTCTTGTCGCGCTGGCGCACCAGGGCGTTGTTCTCGGTCCAGAGGGGCTCCGCCCGCAGCTCGGCGAGCTCGGTGCGGATCACGCCGTCCGCGTAGCGCTTCCGCAGCGCGGAGAAGCGGAGGATCAGGCCGTCGCGGGTATTGCCCACCTTCGCCGGCTGCACGCCGTGCACGTAGGTCCGCGACTGGTTCGAGATGAAGTTGCCGAGGGAGTAGGCGACGAAGGTCGTCCTGCCGTCCCGGGTCTCGTAGACCTCCACCGGCTGGAGCACGTGGGGGTGGTGGCCGAGGATCGCGTCGAAGCCGCCGTCGAGGAGGCGGTGGGCCAGGGCGATCTCCGCCTGCCGCGGCGCGGTCTGGTACTCGACCCCCCAATGCACCGAGAGGAAGACGAGCTCGGCGCCTGCCTCGCGGGCTGCCTGCGCCTCGCGGAGCGCCACCTTCTCGTCGAGCCGGAAGGCGCAGGGGGCGTTGGGCCCTGCGTTGCCGTCGTCGTTGAAGAGCAGGGTGGCGCCGACGAAGGCGACCCGGATCCCGTTGACCTCGAGGATCCGCGCCCGGGAGGCCTCGGCGCAGCTGCGGCCGGCGCCGACCTGCGGCAGGCCCGCCTTCTCGAGGAGCTCCACCGTCTCCACCAGGCCGGCGACCCCCTGGTCGTAGACGTGGTTGTTGGCGAAGGAGACGAGGCCGACGCCTGCGTCGCGCAGCGCGCCGAGGAGGGCTGGCGGCGCGTTGAAGACGAAGGGGCGCGAGCCGCGGTCGGCCTTCGGCGCCACCGGCGTCTCGAGGTTGGCGAAGGTGAGGTCCGCATCCCGCAGCGCTGGGGCGACCCCGGCGAAGAGGGCGCCGTAGCCCTCGTGGTTGTCGCCCGCGGCTGCAGCAGCGGCCGATTCCTTCACCGCGCCGTGCATGAGGATGTCGCCCACCGCGGCGAAGCGGGCCCGCGCGAGCACCACCGGGCGCTCCGCCGGCGCTGCGGGAGCGGGCGATCCGCTGGCCCGGAGCGGCGGCGGCGCCAGCTCGGCGGGCGGGCCTGCGTTCGGGGAGCCGGCGCAGGCGGCGACGAAGACGAGGAGCAGTAGAGCACGTAGCTGGAACAACGCTTTTCCTCCGTTGGCTCGCCACCATACATCACGCGAGGCGATCGGCCAGCAGGCGGGGGAGGGGGTGATTGACACCCGGCGGGAGGGTCCCTACTTCTGGCCAAACCGAATGCGGAGGCAGGTGGACGATGGGCGGCCAGGGGGACGCGATCGCGTTGCGCGATCCGAACGACCGGTTGGATGCAGCGGAGCGTGGCGAGACGATCGTCGACGTCGCCAGGGCCGATCTGCTGGGCCGGCTCTCGTCCGCCCTGGTGCACGAGGCCCGCAACCCGCTCAACGCGATGGCGATCCACCTCGAGGTCCTCGCCGACAAGCTCTTCGACGAGGCGGCCGGCGCGGTGCCGCCGAACCTCGCGAAGAACCTCGATGCCGCCCGCAAGCAGGTGCGGCGCCTCGACGATCTCCTCCGCGCCTGGGGCGAGTTCGCCTGCAGGCAGAACCACGAGGACGATCTCGCCGCCTGCCTGCAGCGGGTGGTGGATCTCGCTGCCTACCACCTGCGCAAGGCCGGGGTGGAGGTGGCGCTCGACGCGCCGCCGGGCGTGCCGCTCGCTGCAGCGGATCGGATTGCCCAGGTGGTGCTCCAGCTCGTGCTGGTCGCCGCGGGGCGGGCAGCGCCGGGGGGGCAGTTGGCGCTGTCGGGCGAACGCGACGACCGGGAGATCCGGATCGCGCTCCGCTGCAACGACGGATCGGAGATGTCTGCATCGCCGGGGGAGGCGCTGGCCGTGGAAGCGGCCCGCGCCGTCGCCCGCTCTCTCGGGGGGGAGATCGCGCTGGAAGAAGGCGCGCAATGGTCCTGCACCATCGCATTGCCGCCGGTCGCCACCGCGCCACGCGTCGTAACCTGATCTCCCGGGGAAGAACGTGCCGAACGCTCGCATCCTGATTGCAGACGACGAAGCGGTGAGCCGCGAGGCGCTGGCGGAAATGCTTTCGCGCTGGGGGCACGTCGTCACCGAGGCCTCCGACGGCAACGAGGCCCTGAAGAAGGCGATCGAGGCGCCGCCCGACGTGATCGTCAGCGACCTCGTGATGCCGACGCTGAACGGCCTCTCGCTCCTGCGCGCGCTCCGGGAGGAGCTGCCCGAGGTTCCGGTGATCCTCCTCACCGGCAAGGCGACCATCGACTCGGCGGTCTCGGCGATCCGGCAGGGCGCCTACGACTACCTGGAGAAGCCGGTCGAGGGGCAGCGCCTGCGCATGGCCGTGGAGCGCGCCCTCGAGAAGAAGGCGACGCTGCACATGGTGGCGGCGCTGCAGCACAACCTCCGGCAGAGCGGCGGCGAGCGTGGCTTCATCGGCCAGTCGGCGGCGATGCAGCAGGTCTTCAAGCTGATCGACAAGGTCGCCGGGGCGAAGACCTCGGTGGTGATCACCGGCGAGTCGGGCACCGGCAAGGAGATGGTGGCCCGCTCGGTCCACAACGCCTCGCCCCGTGCGGAGAAGCCCTTCATCGCGCTCAATTGCTCGGCGATCCCGGCGACGCTGATGGAGTCGGAGATCTTCGGCCACGAGCGCGGCGCCTTCACCGGCGCGGACCAGCGCCGGCAGGGCTGCTTCGAGCTCGCCGACGGCGGCACCCTCTTCCTCGACGAGATCGGCGAGCTGCCGGTGGAGCTGCAGGCGAAGCTGCTGCGCGTGCTGGAGGAGGGGACGCTGCGGCGGATCGGCGGCAAGTCGGAGATCCGCGTCGACTGCCGCGTGATCTGCGCCACCAACCGCGACCTGAAGCAGATGATCAAGGAGCAGCAGTTCCGCGAGGATCTCTACTTCCGGCTCAACGTCTTCCACATCGAGCTTCCCTCGCTCAAGGAGCGCCGGGAAGACATTCCCCTCCTGGTGCAGCACTTCGTCGATCGCTTCCGCGCCGATTCGGGCAAGAAGGTCCGCGGCGCCAGCCCCGACGCGCTGCAGGCCCTCGCCTCCTACCGCTGGCCGGGAAACATCCGCGAGCTCCGCAACACCATCGAGCGCGCGGTGATCCTCTGCGACGGCGAGCTGATCGAGCGCGAGCACCTGCCGCGGGAGATCGCCGGCAGCGTCCACGCCGGGAGCATGCTCAAGGTCTCGGTGGGCATGCCGCTGCGGGAGGTGGAGAAGGAGTACATCCTCTTCAGCCTCCAGGAGAACGGCGGCAACAAGGCACGCACCGCAGAGATCCTGCAGATCAGCGAGAAGACGCTCTACAACAAGCTCAACCGCTACGCGCGCAACGCGCGGGATCGGATCGAGCGGGACGACGCGGAGAACGATGCGCTCCTCGCCGAGGCTGCCGTGATCGGCAACCAGGCCGTTGCGCTCGATCGGGACTGAGGGGAGCCCGGTTTCGACAGCGCCAGGGGTCGGCTCGTCAGGCGCCGCCGTGGATAACGGCGGCGCCTTTTCCTCTCCTCAGCCCGGCGGCTGCGCCGCGTCCTGCTGCCGCTTCTCGATCCGCGGCAGCGCCGCCTGCCGGCGCAGCTCGGGCGGCGGCCCCACCTGGACGTGGGGCTGGAGCCGCAGCGCCAGGCCGGCCAGATCGAGGGGCTTGGAGAGCACCGCCGCCGCCCCTGCGGCTTCGCCCTCCGGCCTGGCGAGGGAGAGCGGCAGCGCGGTGGTGAGGAAGACCGGCACCGCCGCCTCCTGCCGCAGGACCCTGCAGATGGTGGGTCCGTCGAGCCAGGGCAGCGCCACGTCGAGGATGACGGCTGCAGGCCGTTGCCGCGCCGCAGCTGCCACCGCCGACATTCCGTCGCGAAATGCGCTGGTGGGGACGCCGCGGCTCTCCAGGTATTCCGCCAGCAGCTCCGCCTGATCGGTGTCGTCGTCCACCACGAAGACCCGGTTGCTGCGCATGCGCTCCACGCCGCCGCTTCGCGTGTGTCCTTCCCAGAGGACCAGCAGCCAGGCGAGAGCGAGGGCGAAGAAGGCCCGGATGGCGAGGAGGAGCCCGGCGCCGTCCTCGCCAGGTGCAGCGCTGGCGGCGAGGTTCTGCCGCACCGGCTGCCACGCAGGGGCCCGCGACGCCTCCCGCTCCACTGCCCGTTCGACCACGGCGGGGCTGCGCTGCTTCCAGCGCCGCTGGCGGCGCAGTGCGCGGCGGACCTGCGGCTCGAGGCGGAGGGCCTCGGTCCTGCAACAATCGAGCATCGCCTTCGGTCCGCCGTCGAAGAAGGCGGCTGCCATCGCCTGGGCGAGGCCTGCTGCGTGGGCGAGGCGCCACGGCTCGGGCGCGCCGCCCAGCGCGTCGCCGATCACCGGAAGCGCCGGGCGGGCCACCCCCGCAGGCAGGAAGATCCGGCGCGGGTTGCGCAGCCGCATCGGCGGCAGCCTGCCCGCCGCCACCGCCGCGAGCAGCCCCTCCGCCAGGGCGGCGGGGCCTGCGTCCTCGCCCACCGCCACCGCCTGCTCGTCGCCCTCCGCGGAGACGAGCCAGAGATCGGGGAGGCCGTTTCTGCCGTGGACCCGCGTGGCCCAGGGGCCGAGCCCCGGTTCCTCCGGGTCGACCTCGAGATCCGCGGCGCAGGCCCGCCAGACCGGCGGCGGCTGGTGGCCCTCGACCCTGGCGGCGAGGGGCGAGCCGGCGCCGCAGGCGAGGGCCACCGCCTCGGCGCGCAGCGAGGCGCCGGAGGCGCGCACGGTCCACCCGCCGTCGCCGGCAGGGCAGATCGCCTCCACCGCGCGGTTGTGGAGCTGGGCGCCGCGGGCGATCGCAGCCGCCCGCAGGTAGGCGACGAAGTCGCCGCTGCCGCCGTCGCCTCGGGGCGCCGCGAAGATGGGCAGCGAGGTCCGCGCCGAGGCAGCGCCGAAGACCGATTGCACGCCCTGCAGCGGGACGATCGCCGCGTCCGGCAGCGGCAGCCCCGCCGAGGCGAGGCGCGCCAGCGCCGCGGGGTCGACGAGCATGCGGCCGCGCCGCCCCTCGCCTCCGTCGAAGAGGACCACCTGCAGCGGTTGCCTCCGGGCCTTCGCCGCGTCGAGCAGCGCGATCGCGAGGAGGCAGCCCGCCGGGCCCGCGCCCACGATCGCCACCCGCGCTCCCTCCGGCAGCAACCGGAACCTGTCGTCCACTCCCACGCCGCCTCCCGTCCGTCGCCCTTGCATCTTGTCCATTCGGCCCCGCTGGGCGCCTGTATCTTGCCCACTCGGCCCCGCTGGCGCGGGACCAGCCGGGCAAGAGGCGCGCTGCGCGCGCAAATTGCTTTGGAGCGCCCTGGCGGGCGCTCAGGCCCCTTCGGTTGCCTCCATCCTCGTCCCCTCCTCGCCGGCGACGCAGACCCGGTCGCGCCCGGAGCGTTTGGCCCGGTAGAGCGCCGCGTCGGCTGCGCGGATGAGCGCGTCGGCGCTCGCCTCGGTGCCGGCGGCGAGGGCCGCGACGCCGAGGGAGGCGCGGAGCGGCATCTTCGTGCCGTCGACCTCCACCTTGCGGATCGCGCGGCGCAGGCGGTCTGCCAGGGCGCGCGCCTCCGCTGCGGTGGTGTGGGGGAGGAGGATGACGAATTCGTCGCCGCCGTAGCGGGCGGCGAAGTCGGTCTCGCGTAGCTGGGCCACCACCGTCTCCGCGAGGGCGACGATCGCGCGGTTGCCCGCAGCGTGGCCGAGCTGGTCGTTGATCGGTTTGAGGTTGTCGAGATCGATCATCACCGCCGCGAGCGGCGTCTGGTAGCGCCGGGCCCGCTTCAGCTCCTCGTCGAGGCGGAGGCGGAAGGCGCGGTAGTTGGGCAGGCCGGTGAGGGCGTCGGTCTGGGCGATGGCCCGCAGCTGCTCCTGCTGCCGCGCCGCCCGGAGGGTGCGGGCGATCCGCGCCCGGAGCTCCACCGCGGAGAAGGGCTTCACCACGAAGTCGGCGGCGCCCAGCTCGAGGCCGCGGACCCGGGTGGCTTCGTCGCGCTCGGCGGAGAGGAAGAGCACGGGGATCTCGGCGGTGCGGGGATCGCGCTTGAGCTCCTCCAGGGCTCCGAAGCCGTCGAGCTTCGGGAGGAAGAGATCCATCAACACCACGTCCGGCAGCTCCTCGCGGGCGAGGCGGACCCCTTCCTCGCCGTCCTCCGCCTCGATCACCTCGTGATCGTCCGAGAGCAGATCGGCCAGGAGCATCCGCACGTCGGGGTCGTCTTCGACGATGAGCACCCGGGGCTCGGTGCGCTCCGCAGGCGACGGTGCCTGCTGCGCCGGCGCTGCTGCAGGGGCGGTGGTGGCGGGGCGCTCCGCTGCAGCGGCGTGGCGGGGCAGCTCCACCACGAAGGTCGAGCCGTGGCCGACCTCGCTCTGGGCGTCGAGCCTGCCGCCGTGGAGCATGGTGATCTCGCGGGCGATGGCGAGCCCGAGGCCGCGGCTCCGGCCCCTGGCGTCGGTCCTGGCCTCGCTGCCCCGGGGAACGGGTGCGCCGCCGATGAGGTTGGCGAGCATCTCCGGCGGGATGCCCGGCCCGCGATCGCTGATGACCACGCGGCCGCCGCCGTCGCCCATCTCCTCCACCCGCACGCTCACCGTCTCGTTCGGCGCCGAGAATTTGATCGCGTTGCCGACGAGATTGGCGATCACCTCGCGGAGCTTCGAGCCGTCGCCGGCGATCCGGGGCCCGAGCTGCGGCGCCCGCACCTCGACCCGCAGGCCGCGCTCCGCCGCCTGGACCCGGAGCGCGTCGCAGACCTCGCGGGTGAGGAGGCCGAGGTCGAGGGGCTGCGCCTTGAGCTCGAGCCGCCCGGTCTCGAGGGCGTGGAGATCGAGGAGATCTTCGATCAGCTCCAGCATCCGCGCGCCCTGCGCGCGCATCGCCTCCACGCTCTCGCGGGCCGGGGCGCGGAGCTCGCCGCGGGATCCGTCGAGGAGCAGGCGCCCATGGCCGAGCAGCGCGTGGAGGGGGAGGCGGAGATCGTGGGCGACGATGCCGAGGAGCTCGTCCTTCTGGTGGGCGAGCTGCCGGAGGCGGTGGTTGGCGTCGAGGAGCTCGCGGTAGCGGTCCGCGTAGGCGCTCTCGAGGCGCTGCCGCTCCCGGGCGGTGGCGTCGTAGGTCCTGGCGTTGAGGAGCGCCCTGGCGGAGAGCGCCGCCGCTGCGCGGACCAGGGCGAGGTCGTCGGTCCGGAGGGGATGGCGGGAGCGGACGAGGAGGGCGCTGTGGGGCTCGCCGCCGTCCCGGAGGGAGAGGGCCACCGCGTCGGACCAGCCCGCGACGAGGAGCGCCTCGCGGCTGCGGAGGAGGGCGGGATCGCGGCTCGCGCGGAGGTGGAGGAAGCGCTCGCCCTCCAGCACCCGCTGGAGCTCGGGGCGCTCGCCCAACTCGGTATGCCCGAAGGCGAGGCTGCTCCCGGGGCCGGGACGGACCAGGCGGATCCTGCCGCCTGCCACCGGGGGCGTGACCACCACCTCGGGCTCGGAGCCGGGAAGGGCGCGCTGCAGCCAGCCGAGGATCGCGCGGAGCACCGCGGTGGGCTCGAGCGTCTCGCCTGCAGCGGCGGCGAGCTCCACCAGCGCGAGCTCGCCGCGCCGCTTCTCGTCGCTGTGCCGCCGCTGCTCGAGGAGCCGCTCGACCCGCAGCAGGAGCTCCTCCGCCGGTGGATCGATCGCCACGTCGGTGGCACCTGCGGCGGAGGCGGCCTGGAGCGCCGTCCACTCCTGCCGATCGGCGACCACGAGGACGGGGCCCGTCTCCGCAGCGAGGCGGGTGGCCTCCCCTGCTGCCTCGGGCCCCATCTCGCACACGTCGAGGACGGTGAGCGCGCAGCCGTGCTGCGGCGTCCCCGCCTCGTGCGGCCGTGCGTCCCAGCCTTCGTCCTGTAACGTGCGGGCCCACGCCTCCCGGCGGGATGGCAGCCCGGACAGCACGGCGATCGAGTCTTCCACGCGCTCCCTCTAAAGGAGGAAGGTACGCAGGAAGACCCCGCCCCGCAGCGGTGCCCCGCCCATCGAGGTCTGTAGGGCGGAGGCGCCGATCAGCGGCGCTGGTAGACCACGCGGCGCCCGCCGCCGGAGAACTCGGGGGGCGGCGCCTCGAGGTGGAACTGGTAGAACTGCGGCGCGAAGGCCCGCATCTTGAGCTTTTTGTTGTTCTGGAGCGCGGTGAGGTTGCTCTTCAGCCGCTCGTCGGACGGGTTCGCTTCCACGCCCCGCGCCAGCACCTGCATCGCCTCGTCCTTGCGGCCGAGCTTCTCGAGGCAGTAGGCGTAGACCGCCCAGACCAGGCCGTCCTTCTTGCCGTGCTTCACCGCGGTCTCGAACGCCTTCTTCATCTCCCCCACGTCCGCGCCCTTCTTGAACAGGTAGGCGCCGAGCATCGCCTTGGCGAGATAGTTGCGGGAGAAGCCCTGCTCGAGGTGGGGACGGGCCGCCTCGAAGTCGCGCTTCACGTAGAGCAGCGTGCCGACGTTGGCGTGGAGGATCGGGCCGACGAGGAACTGGCGCTTCGCCAGGGGGAAGCCCGAGCGGAAGGTATCGAGGGCCCTGTCGAGCTTCTGGGCCATCATCTCCTTCTGCGCCTGCTCGGAGATCCGGCCGATCTCCTTCATCGCCCGCTGCGCGAGCACGACGTAGGTCGCGGCGAAGGCGATCAGGCCCGGAAGGATGGCGGCGAGGGGGGAGAAGATCGCCGTGAAGATTCCGAAGACGCCGAGGCCGACGAGGAGGGAGATACCGAGGTTGATCATCGCGTTCCCGTAGATGGGCGCCGCGGGCGGGCGCCTTTGGCGCGCTTCTATATCTAGCGAACATAGGCATCGCAAGACGCGTCCCGCGGGCGGAAAGCCGTCGGTTCGCACGGGTAGGTGCTTGACGGGGCTGCGGGGGACCGTAGACTGCGCGCCTTCCCGGCCTTGGCCTGCTGGCGAAATTGGTAGACGCACTCGACTCAAAATCGAGCGGGGTAACCCCCCATCCCGGTTCGATTCCGGGGCGGGCCACCACCCATATCTCCCCTTCAGGGGGATTGTTCGATCGCACGAACGGCTTGCCGGCGGGTTGGCAACCGCCTGGCGCGACCCCTTATTGCCCCAAGGGAGGTCGTATGCCGGAACGCAAGACGATCGAGCGCGCGAAGCGCGACAAGAAGCAGGGCAAGGCGCCCACCACGCAGGCGGGCGAGTTCGTTCGCGAGGAGATGGACCACGTCAAGGAGGGCAAGCACGGCGTGCGCAGTCGCAAGCAGGCCGTGGCCATCGGGCTCTCCAAGGCGCGCAAGGCCGGGGTGGATCTGAAGCCCCCGAAGGCAGGCCAGGCGAAGAAGACCACGCGGCGGAGCGCGGCGAGCGCCTACGCCCGTGGGAAGAAGACGGGCGAGGTGGCGAAGGCGCCGAAGGGGCGCACGTCGTCGTCCTCGTCGCGGTCCTCGACCAGGAGCGGCACGGCAGCGCGGCGCGGCAGCACGGGCACTCGCTCGCGCACCGGCACCACCGCGAAGCGCAGCACCGCGGCGGGTCGCAGCTCGACCCGGAGCACCACCGCGAAGCGCACGTCCACGGCGAGCCGCAGCGCTCCGAAGCGCGGCACCGCCGCGAAGCGCAGCACCACGGCGAGCCGCGGCGCCCCGAAGCGCAGCACCGCCGCGAAGCGCACCACCACGGCGAGCCGCAGCGCCCCGAAGCGCAGCACCACCGCGAAGCGCACCACTGCGGCGGGCCGCAGCTCCACCAGGAGAACTGCAGCGAAGCGCAGCACCACTGCCAGCCGCAGCGCCGCGAAGCGCACCAGCCCGGCGAGCCGGAGCTCCACCCGGCGCACGACCGCGAAGCGCACCAGCCCGGCGGGCCGCAGCTCGACGCGGAGCAGCACCGCCAAGCGAAGCAGCACCACGAGCAGCCGCACGCCGCGGCGCACCGCCGCCACCGGCACCAGGCGCGCAACGGCGACCCGCGCGCCCCGCGCCGGCGTCCGCCGCGCCGCAGCAGCGAGCTCCGCCGCCCGCAGGGTCTCGGCGCCGAAGCGCAGCGGCAAGTCGACCACCGGCAGGTCCACGGCCCGCAAGTCGACGAGCAGGAGCACACGCTCCCGCAGCACCAGGCGCTGAAGCGGAGACCACGGGCGCGCCTCCTCCGTGGTAGAAGGCGCCCCGTGGAATCCCGCGAAAAACGCAGCCGCAAGGCAATCCGCGCCACGCTGCTGGCCCTCGACGGCGCCGCGGCGGGCAAGCCGCTCGCCGCCTCCCTCGCGGAGGCGCTGCGCGCCGATCGCGATCTCGGTCCGAAGGAGCGCCGCGCCGCAGCCCGCGCTGCCCGGGCGGCGCTCCGCGAGCTCCGCCGCATCGACGCCGCCCTGGGCGCGGCGTTGCCAGCTGCCGGGCTGAAGTGGCGGGATCTCATCCCGGGGGACCGGAGCCTGCTCCGCTACCTCGCCCTCCGCGTCGCCGTCGAGGGCGAGCCACCTGCGCGTGTGCTGCACGAGCTCGCGCTCCCGGGCCCGCGCAGGCCGCGGGCGATCGCCGACGTCCACCTCGCCGCGGTGGCGGCGGCGCTCCCCCACGTCGACGCGCTGCCGCTCCCCGAGGATCCCGTCCGCGCCGTGGCGCAGCGCCGCTCGGTCCCCGACTTCCTCGCGGCGCAGCTCGCCGAGCAGGAGGGGATCGATCGCGCCGACGCGATCCTCGCCGCCCTCTCCGCGGAGCCGCGCCTCGACCTGCGCGCCAACCGCCTCCTCGCCACGCGGGAGGAGGTGGCGAGGCGCCTCGAGAAGGCTGGCGTCGACGTCCGCCCCGCGCCGCTCGCCCCCGACGGCCTCGTCGCCGCGGATCGCACCGGCCTCTTCGGCGGCGTCCACGCCGCGGGCCTCTTCGAGGTGCAGGACGAGGGCTCGCAGATCCTCTCGCTCCTCTGCGGCGCGCAGCCCGGCGAGACGGCGATCGACTTCTGCGCCGGCAGCGGCGGCAAGAGCCTCGCCCTCGCCGCAGCGGTGGGCAGGACGGGCAGGGTGATCGCCTGCGACGCGGTGGAGAAGCGCCTCGCCGAGCTGCCGCGGCGGGCGCAGCGGGCGAAGGCCGGCGGCATCGTCGAGGTGGCGGGGCCGGAGCCTGCGCCCGGGACCGAGGCCGACGTGGTCCTGGTCGACGCGCCCTGCAGCGGCATCGGTGGCCTGCGCCGCGAGCCCGATCTGCGCTGGCGCCTCCGGCCCGAGAAGCTCGCGGAGCTGCCGGCGCTGCAGCTCTCGATCCTCCTTCGCGCCGCCACCTTCGTGCGCCCTGGCGGCAGGCTGGTCTACGCCACCTGCTCGCCCCTGCGGGCGGAGGACGAGGCGGTGGTCGACGCCTTCCTCGCCGAGGCGAGCGCCTTCCGGCTCGGCGACCCGGCTGCCGTCCTCGGCGAGGGCCTCGCGGGCCGGCTCGTCACCGCCGGCGGCCACGTGCGGCTCTGGCCGGACCTCCACGACACCGGCGCCTTCTACGCAGCGCTCCTCGTCCGCCGCGCCTGATCGCTTCGCCGGCGCCCGGTCGGCAGCAGGTACGACGGGCCAGCCCCCGTCGGTCGCAGGTTGGCGAGACCGTGGTCACGATTCCCCGCAGAGAGTCGAACCAATGGGCCCGGTGCAGCGACGGCCCCAAGCCGCACGCCACGCCGGGGAAGAAGGAGGCCGCATTGACTCCGATCGACACCGCGCTGCACGAGCTCGCAGGCATCCGCTCCGACCGCGACCCGGTCGTCACCCTCTACCTGAACACCCGCTGGGCGGACGAGCACCAGCGCGAACGGGTGCGCCTCTTCGTTCGCGAGCGGATCCGGTGGGCACGGGCGGAGGCCGGCAACGGTACGAACGACGACGCCCTCAACCGCACCCTCGACCGAGTGGAAGCCCACGTCGAGGAGCTCGTCCGGCAGGCCCGCGACACCGACGCCAACGGCGTGGCGGTCTTCGCCTGCGACGGACTCGGGCTCTTCCGCTCGATGACCTTCGGTCAGACCTTCCGGGAGCAGTTCACCGTCTCCGAATCGCCGGCGCTGCTGCAGCTCGCCCGCCTCGCGGACGAGTGGCAGTCGGTGATCGTCGCGATGGTGGACGGCGGCGGCGCCCGGATCTTCGAGAGCGCGTTGGGCGAGGTGATCGGCGAAGCGACGGTGCAGCACACCGCGCCCTCGCGCCACAAGATGGGCGGCTGGTCGCAGCTCCACTGGCAGCGCCACGTCCGCCGGCAGATCGACCGCAACCAGACCGAGGCGGTGGAGTTCGTCGCCTTCCTCTGGGACGAGGATCCGAAGAGCAAGGTGATCCTCGTGGGTCCCGACCGCGTGGTGGCGAGCTTCGAGAAGCTCCTGCCGGACCGCGTGCGCGCCTCGATCCTCTGCAAGCTCCCCAACCCGCGGGAGCGCAACGGCGACGGCCGCGTCCGGGACAAGGTGATGGACGCGGTCCTCGACGAGCTGATCGCCCTCGAGGAGCGGATGGAGAGCAAGGACGTGGAGACGGTGGTGGGCGACGCCCTCGCCGGCGGCCTCGCCGTGCTCGGCCCGCAGGACGTGGTCCTCGCCGCGAACGAGGGACGCGTCCACCGCCTCCTCATCGAGGACGGCTTCGATCAGAGCGGCTGGCGCTGCCGCAACTGCGACGCGATCGGCATGAACGCGATGGCCTCCTGTGGCTACTGCGGCCAGGAGACCACCACCGTGAACCTCGGCGAGGAACTCGCCCGCCGCGTCCTCGAGAGCGAGGGGGAGGTGGAGGTGCTGGAGCCGACGGCGCGGCTGCACCACTACCACGGCATCGCCGCGCAGCTGCGCCACCGCGGCACCCTCTCGGTGCAGCAGGGGATCGGCTACGCGATCGAGCAGCCGGTCTTCTGAGTTCGGCCCCGGCTGGGGTGCGGTCGACCAGCCGGGCCCTTCGAAAGCAGGCGATCGCTCCCTACCTTCCTCCTCGTGCACCTCCGACGGTGCGCGAGGAGGGCGACGATGGTGGTGGACCGGATCCTCGATTGGACCCGCGGGGGCTCCCCCCTGGGCCGGCAGCTCCGCCGGGCGGTGGTGGGCCTCTCCCAGTGGTCGATGCGGCCCGGCGGCCTGCACCGCGCGCTCCTGGTGGAGCGCAGCCTGCGCCGCCAGCTCGTCGACGAGCTGGCGCGGGCGCTCTACTGGCAGCCGATGTTCGCCGCGCAATGCGAGCAGACCGGCGCCAGCTTCCGCCTCGAGATCTGCCCCGACTCGAAGCTGCCCCCGGTGGTCCACTGCCGGCTGCGGCTCGGCGAGGGGGTCCGCCTCTCTGCCCGCACCACCTTCTCCGGCGCCCGCAACGCGCCGGCGCCGGCACCGATCACCATCGGCGACCATACCTACGTCGGCCACCGGGTGGTGATCCGCGCCGGGCTCTCCCTCTCCATCGGCAAGCACTGCTATTTCGCCAGCAACGTCTTCCTCTCCGGCGATCCCGGCCATCCCCTCGACGCTGCGGCGCGGCGGACGGAGCCGGCCCCCCGCGAGGATCTCGGCACCATCGAGATCGGCGACGACGTCTGGATCGCCGAGGGGGCCGCGGTGCTGGGCAACGTCCGGATCGGCGACGGCGCGGTGGTGGCGGCCCGGGCGGTGGTGACGAAGGACGTGCCGCCGCGGGCCCTGGTGGCCGGGGCGCCGGCGAAGGTGATCCGGATCCTCGACGCGCCGGAGCGGCAGAAGGGTCGGACCAACACCGCCGTCCGCCTCGGGCCCGCCGGCGCTTGAGGAGAATCCCGGCAAGTGTCGTATGGTGGGCGCGACCGGAGGTACGCCATGTCCCGCCAGCAGAGGACCATCGACGACGACGTGCGCACGCAGTTGGGGAGCATCTTCTCCCGGGCCCGGGAGGCGCTGGGCGAGGTGAAGGACGCGGTCGTCCGCAACTCGCAGATCGGCAAGATCAAGCTCGACGCGAGCTTCCTGCGCAGGGAGCGCGACGGCTTCGTCCAGGCCCTCGGCGCTGCGCTCTACGAGCGGTCGGAGCGGGGCGATATCGAGCTCCCGGCGGACCTGGGCGAGCTCGTCGGCAGGATCCGCGCCCTCGACGCGCGCCTCGAGGATCAGGAGGCGGAGCTCGCTGCGGTGGAGGCAGAGGCGGAGATGCAGCGGGAGGCAGCCCGCGCTGCTGCTCGCGCCGCCCGGGAGGCGGCGGTGGACCTGGCGCCGGACAAATACGAGCTCCACGCGGCTGCGGCGGAGGAGACCGCCCCGGCGGAAGCCGTGCCTGCTGCCGAGCCCGGGCCGGAGGAGCGTGCCGGGGCGAAGAAATCGTAGCCCCGCGAAAAAAGTTCTTCCCCCGGGGCCGAGTTGTGTTAGGAAAGGCACCACTTCGCGGCGCTGAACGGCGCAGCGAAACGAATGAGAATACGGGGCAGTAGCTCAGCTGGGAGAGCGCCGCAATGGCATTGCGGAGGTCAGGGGTTCGATCCCCCTCTGCTCCACCAAACGGTGGAAACGGGCTGGTCAAATCGACCAGCCCGTTTTCGTTTTAAGCCCCGGGATGCGCCGCCGCGTCCGCAGCGAGCCGCTCCAGCTCCCGCAGCTGGAAGGGGCGGGGCGGCGCCAGCTGCTCGAAGGTGCACGAGGCCGGGTCGCGATCCGGTCGCCAGCGCAGGAAGCGCGCCGCGTGGCGGAAGCGATTCCCCTGGAGCTGGTCGAAGCGCACCTCGCAGACGAGCTTCGCCTCCAGCGCGATCCAGCCGAGGTCGCGCCCCCGCGACCAGCGGCTCGGACCACCCGGCGTCCGTCCCGCGCCGAAGGAGTGCCCGCCCTCGAAGGGCCGCAGCCGCTCGAGCAGCGCCTTGCGCTCCCTTGCCGGGAACGCCGAGGTGTGGCCGACGTAGTGGAGCACGCCGCTCCCGTCGTAGAGACCGAGGAGGAGCGACGCGACCCCTTCGCCCTTCGTGCTCTTCCGGTAGCCCCCGACCACGCACTCGGCGGTGCGCTCGTGCTTGATCTTCCACATCACCCGCTCGCCGGCCACGTAGGGGAGCGAGCGCTTCTTCGCGATCACGCCGTCCAGGCCCGCGCCCTCGAAGCGGGAGAACCAGCGGGCGGCGAGGTGGGGGTCGGCGGTCTGCGGGGTGAGCAGGATGCGGGGGCCGGTGCGGAGCGCGGACGCGAGGCGGCGCCGGCGCTCCTCGAAGGGCAGGGCACGCAGGTCGCGCCCCTGCGCCGCGAGCAGATCGAAGGCGACGAAGGAGGCGGGCGTCTCCCGGGAGAGCTTCTCGATCCGCGAGGCGGCGGGGTGGATGCGCAGCAGCAGCGCGTCGAAATCGAGGGCGGTGGGGCCTCCCACCACGAGCTCGCCGTCGACGACGGCGCCGTCGGGGAGCGCGTCGAGGAGCGGCCCGTGGAGTTCGGGGAAGTAGCGCTCCATCGGCTGCCCGTTGCGCGATTGGAGATGGAGCCGCTCGCCGTCCCGGTAGACGAGGGTGCGGAAGCCGTCCCATTTCGGCTCGTAGACGAGGTCGTCGCCCCTGGGGATCTCCTCCGCCAGCCTGGCGAGCATCGGGTCGATCGGTGGCTGCAGCGCGAAAGCCATGGGCCAAGGATGGGCATCGGCGCCGTTTTCGGCGGGCTTCCACTCTGGGCTACCTCCGTTCGGCTGTGGGCGGGTGGCGCGATTTGCCCACGTTCGCTGCCGGTGAAGAAAAGCCGTGGGATCCCCCGTATTTGGTGGCGATCCGCGGGCGAAATGGCTGCTGCTGAACGGTAGCGCTGCAACTCGGCAGAAGCGCTGCCGATCCTCGGCGCGTTTTTCTAGACCGCCGGTTTCCGTGTGATAGGAGTCCGCTTCGCCGCCGCACAACTTCGCGGCCCGGCTGCGGGCCCCACTTCGGGGCCTTGATCCAGCTGGACGAACTCTTACGGAGGTTTGCTCAGATGCTTCGCATGCTCGCCGCTGCCGCCCTCGCGACCTCGGTCGTCGCCGTCGCCGCCCCTGCCGAGGCGCAGGAGAACACCCGCCGCCCGATGGGCCTTCGTTTCGAGCTCGGCTGGAACGAGAGCTTCAACCTCGCCACCTTCGGCAGCGGGGCGGAGGGCGTCGAGGGTTCCGGCGGCGCCAGCGCCCTCGGTGCTGGCCTCGACCCGACCGGCGACATCAAGATCGGCTACGACATCGGCCAGTTCACCCCGCTGATCGGCCTCTCCTTCCTCAACCGCAGCGTCGGTCCCGAGGACGAGGGCGCGTCGCTCACCGCCTTCGTGATCGACGTCGAGGGCCGCTTCTACCTGGCCCCGCACCGCAAGGGCCTGCAGCCCTTCATCTTCGGTGAGTTCAACACCGGCATCGTCTCCTACTCCACCGACGCCGATGACGACGACGAGCTCGAGGACGCCATCGGCGACGCCCTCGACTGGACCGAGATCAACGCGGGCCTCGGCATGGAGTACAAGTTCGACGGCGCCGCCTTCGCCATCGGCGGCAAGTGGGGCCTCGGTCTCGCCTTCCGCGGTCTCAGCGACGACACCGTGGAGCCGGACGGCTCGGGTGACACCACCATCGGCACCCTCGGCGCCATCTACGCCGCCTGGCGGATCTGATCGCCGGCTGCCGTAGCGCCTGAAACGAAGAGCGCCGTGCGCCTGCGAAGGGGCACGGCGCTTTTTTTGGGCTCAACTGCCATATCCGTGGGCGCACCGGGGGTCAGAACGCCGGCACGTTCTCCTGCATGCTCTCCTCGTAGCCGGCGGCCTCCTCCGGCTCCTCCGCGTGGAGCTCGGCGGCGGCGCCGACGGCGATCGCCATCTTGCCCATGTGTTTGTTCTCGGCCATGTCCTGGTGGGCCCGGGGCGTGTCGTCGAAGGCGTAGGTCGCGTCGAGGTAGGGAACGACCTTGCCCTCGATGATCAGCTGGTTCGCCCGGGTGGCCTCGTAGGCGTTGGCGAAGTGGCTGCCGAGGATCTGCTTCTGCCGCATCCAGAGGTGGCGCACGTCGAAGTCGAGGTGGTAGCCCGAGGTGGCGCCGCAGATGACGATCTTGCCGAAGCGCTTGGCGAGCAGCACCGAGGTGGGGAAGGTCTCCCGCCCCACGTGCTCGAAGACGATGTCGACGTCCTTGCCGCCGGTCATCTCGCGGATCGCCTTGCCGAGGCGCCTGGTCTCCGCGAGCCGGTGCTTCGTCTGCTCCGGCGTCTCGTTCTCCCGCCTGGCGAAGTCGTAGTCCTTCCGGTTGATCGTCCACTTCGCGCCGAGGGACTTCGCCAGCTCCGCCTTCGCCGGGCTCGAGACCACGGCGATGGCGTTGGCGCCCATCACCTTGCAGAGCTGCACCGCGAAGATCCCGAGGCCGCCGGAGGCGCCCCAGACCAGCACGTTGTCGCCGGCCTTCATCTCGGCCTGATCGACGAGCATGCGGTAGGCGGTGAAGTAGGTGAGGCCGTAGCTCGCCGCGTCCATCCAGGAGAGGTGCCTGGGCTTCGGCAGCAGCTGCTGCGCCTGCACCTTGGTGAACTGGGCGAACGATCCCCAATTGGTCTCGTAGCCCCAGATCTTCTGCTCGGCGCAGGCCATCGGATCGAGGCCGTTGCACTCGGGGCACTGGCCGCAGGACTGGTTGCAGTGGACGACCACCTCGTCGCCGACCTTCCAGCGCTTCACGTTGGAGCCGACCTTCCAGACGATGCCGGAGGCGTCGGAGCCGGCGATGTGGAAGTCGTCGCCGGTGCTCTTCATGATCGAGACCGGCTTGCCCCGGGCTGCCCAGACGCCGTTGAAGTTGACGCCGGCGCCCATCACGTAGACCAGCACCTCGTTCGGTCCGATCGCCGGGACGGGCATCTGCTCGTGCTGCATCGCCGTCTGTGGCTCGCCCTCGCGATCCTTGCGGATCACGATGGCGTGCATCGCTTTCGGCACGTGGCCCAGCGGCGGCATTTCGCCGACGTCGTAGATCGCCTTCTCCCTCATGCACCCTCCTGTTGCAGCGCCGCAGGGGTCTGCGGCGCCGCCCACGCCTTCGGCTCCACGAGCCACTGGACGAACTGCACCACCTCCTCGAGGGGCGACTCGGGCCCGAAGACCCGCTTCACCCCGAGCTCTGCGAGGAGGGGCCAATCGGACTGCGGGATCACGCCCCCGAGCAGCACCGGGAGATCCTGCGCGCCGCGCTTCGTCAGCTCCTCGCGAAGCTGCTTGCAGATGGAGAGGTGGGCGCCGGAGAGGATCGAGAGGCCGACGAGATCCACGCCCTCCTGCACCGCAGCCGCAGCGATGGCGGGGACGCTGGCGCGCAGGCCGGTGTAGATCACCTCCATGCCCGCGTCGCGCAGGGCGGAGGCGATCACCTTCGCGCCACGGTCGTGGCCGTCGAGGCCCGGCTTGGCCACGAGGATGCGGGGGGTGTAGCCCAACTCGGTCGCTGCGTGCATGGCTGCTCTCCTAGAAGCGGGACGGGGGCTGGTACTCCCCGAATACCTGCTTGATGCTCTGGGTGATTTCGCCGACGGTCGCGTAGGCGAGCACCGCCTCGCGGATCGAAGGCATCAGGTTCTCCCTGCTGCGTGCGGTCTCCTCCACCCGGCGCAGCGCCTGCCGCACCTGCGCCGGATCGCGCGCCCCGCGCACCCGGGCGAGGGAGCTGCGCTGCCGCTCCTGCGCCTCGGTGGAGAGCGCCTGCTGCTCGATCGCCTGCTCTTCGGCCTCGCTGCGGTGGACGTTGACGCCCACCACCGGGATCTCCCCACTGTCGACGCCGCGCTGCCATTCGTAGGCGCGGCGGCCGATCTGCATCTGGAGCCAGCCGGTCTCGAGGGCCTTCTCCATGCCGCCCTGCGCGTCGATGCGATCGAGCACCGCGCGGATCGCGCCTTCCATCTGGTCGGTGAGGGCCTCTACGAAATAGGAGCCGCCGAGGGGATCGGCGACCTTCGCCACCTCGGTCTCCTTCTCGAGGATCTGCTGCACGCGCAGCGAGGTCCTGGCGGAGAGCTCGGTGGGGATGGCGAAGGCTTCGTCGTAGGCTGCGGTGAAGACCGACTGCAGCCCGGCGCAGGTGACGGCGAAGGCCTCGAGGGTGATCCGGGCGACGTTGTTCAGGGGCTCGGCGCGGGTGAGCGACTGGCCGCCGCAGACGCAGGCGGCCCGGAGCCGCTGGGCGTTCTCGCCGGCGCCGACCTCCTTCATGAAGCGGGCCCAGATCCGCCTGCCCGCGCGGTACTTGGCCACCTCCTCGAAGAAGTTCACGTAGGTGTAGAAGAAGAAGGAGAGGCGCTTGCCGAAGGCGTCTGGATCGAGGCCGCGGTCGAGGAGCCCGCGCACGTAGGCCATGCCGGCGGCGAGGGTGTAGGCCATCTCCTCGGCAGGGTTGGCGCCTGCGTCGCGGTAGTGGCTGGCGATCGAGATCGGGTTGAAGCGGGGCAGCCGCTGCACCGTGTCCTCGATCACGTCGAGGGCGAGCCGCATCGAGGGCTCGATCGGGAAGACCCAGGCGCCGCGGGCGCCGAACTCCTTGAGCAGATCGTTCTGGACGGTGCCGCTGATCCGCTCGGGCGCCACGCCCTGCTGCCGCGCCACGGCTTCGTACATCGCCAGCAGGATCGCGGCGGTGGCGTTGATGGTCATCGAGGTGGAGACGCGGTCGAGGGGGATCTGCGCGAAGACCGTCTCCATGTCCGCCAGCGAGTCGATGGCCACGCCGACCTTGCCCACCTCGCCGGCTGCCATCGGATCGTCCGAGTCGAGGCCGAGCTGGGTGGGCAGATCGAGCGCCAGGGAGAGGCCGGTCTGGCCCGCCTCGAGGAGGAAGCGGAAGCGCTCGTTGGTCTCCTCCGGCGTGCCGAAACCGGCGTATTGGCGCATCGTCCAGACCTTGCCCCGGTACATGTCGGGGAAGATCCCGCGGGTGAAGGGGAACTGGCCCGGCGGGGGCGCGGCCTCGCTCCGCACGTCCTCCGGGCCGTAGAAGGGCTGCAGGGGGATGCCGGAGCGGGTCTCGTAGCGGGGCGCGTGGCGCACGCGCGCCGAGGTGGCGGGACGGGGCGCGCGGATGGCGCCCTCGTCGCGCGCCGGGGCCTCGCCGGTCGAGAGCTCCCGTTCGTCGGCGCCGCGATCGCTCACGCCCGCGCCCCCGCCTGCTGCGTGCCGGCGCCGTCCTTGCGCTCGACGATCCGGTTGTTCTCGTCGAGGATCCCGGCGCGTTTCGCCACCGCGATCTTCTTCCACTCCACCCGCAGTGTGGCGGCGTCGACCATCTCGTCGCCGAAGACGATGGCGCCGACGCCCTGGTCGGTGTCGGCCTTCTGGTAGGCCTCCATGATCGCCAGCGCCCGCTCCAGCTCCTCTCTGGAGGGCGTGTAGACCGAGTTGATGATGTCGATGTGCGAGGGGTGGATCGCCCACTTGCCGTCGAAGCCCATCTTCGCGCCGTATTCCGCGTCCTTGCGGACCTGCTCGAGGTCGCGGAATTGGAGGGTGACGTTGTCGACGACGTCGATGCCGGCTGCGCGGGCGGCGGCGATGGTGTGGGCCTTGGGGTAGTGGTGCACCTGGAACTGCTCGGTGGTCATCTCCTTGGAGCCGATGTCGCCGGCGTAATCGGCGATGCCGAAGATGAGCGAGGCCATGCGCGGCGTGCAGGCGGCGATCTCCTCGGCGTGGAGCATCGCGCGGGCGCTCTCGATCAGCACCTCGAGCTTGATCCGGCCCATCTCGAGGCCCGCGTTCTCCTCGATCTGCGTGATCAGGCGGTCGACGAAGAGCACGTCCTCCGCCCCGTAGACTTTGGGGATCACCACCACGTCGACGTTGCGGCCGGCGGCCTCGAGCACCTCGATCAGATCGCGGTAGAAATACTTCGTGCGGATGTTGTTGGGCCGGATCGCGCGGATCTTGCCCTTGAAGTCGAGGGTGGTGAGCGCCTCCACCAGCGTGCCGCGGGCGGCGATCTTCTGCGAAACGGCGCAGGAATCCTCGAGGTCGAGGATCACCTCGTCGGCGCCGGAATCCGCCGCCTTGCTCATCATCTTGAGCGAGTGGGCGGGGCAGGTGAGCTCGGTGCGCCGCACGTTGAACTCGCGGGCGATGACGAGCTGGTCCCAGGGCCGTGCGTCCTTCTTCTGCTGCGCTGCCTGCTTCTGCATCGGATCTCTCCCGTGGCGGCAGTGGCGGCCGCCGCCGCTTTCGTTTCAGGCCCCGGTGGACCAGTGGCTCTTGCGCTTCACCAGCACCTCGCGGGTGATCTCGAGCACGGTCTGGCCCCGCTGGTTCTTGCCGACGAGGAGGAATTTGACGACGCCGGCGTCCTCGCGTTCGGGGCTCGCGCGCTTCTCCAGCACCGTCGACTCGGCGAAGAGCGTGTCGCCGGCGAAGACCGGGCTCTTGTGGCGGCCCTCGTCGTAGGAGAGCTCGGCCAGCGCGTTCTCGCTGGTCTCCTCGGAGGCGAGCCCCACCAGGAAGGCGAAGACGATCCCGCCGTAGACCACGCGGCGCCCTTCGAAATAGGTGCCGGGCTGCTCGTCGCACATCGCCTGGTTGAAGTGCAGCTGCGCGGTGTTGAGCACGATGTTGGTCAGCGCCATGTGCTCGGTGTCGGCGATGGTGCGGCCGCGCGGGTGGACGATGGTCTCGCCGACCTCGAAGTCCTCCCAGTAGTTGTCGTCGCGGGTGAGCCTGCGTCCCTCGAGGGCCCGGGCCGCGACCCGCTGCAGGAGCGCGCCCTCCTTCAGCTCCTTCTCCTTCATGACCATGCCTCTCTCCCTCAGTCGGCGAGGAGCCGCTTGGCGATGACCTCGTATTGGATCTCGGAGGTGCCTTCGAAGATCCGGAAGACCCGGGCGTCGCGCCAATAGCGCTGCGCCGGGTATTCGCGGCTGTAGCCGTAGCCGCCGAAGACCTGCAGGCATTCGCTGGTGACCCGCTCCGCCATCTCGGCGGCGAAGGCCTTGGCCATGCCCGCCTCGAGGTCGCAGCGCTTGCCCGTGTCCTTCATCTGGCAGGCGTAGTGGGTCAGCTGCCGCGCCGCCTCGATCTCGGTGGCCGCGTGGGCGAGCTTGTGCCGGATGATCTGGAACTCGGCGATCGGCTTGCCGAATTGCTCGCGCTCCTTCGCGTATTGGATCGCGGCGTCGAGGGCTGCCTGCGCCACGCCCACCGCCCGCGCGGCGGTCTGGATCCGCGCGTACTCGTAGGTGGCCATGAGCTGGTAGAAGCCCTTGCCCTCCTCGCCGCCGAGGAGGTTCTCCGCAGGGACCTCGTAGTTGTCGAAGGCGACGTTGTACGAGTTCATCCCCTTGTAGCCGATGGTGGGGATGGGGCTGCCGGAGAGGCGGGGCGGATCGAAGCCGTCGCCGGGCTCCTTCTCGATCAGCAGCATCGAGAGGCCCTTGTGTTTGGGGCGGTCGGGGTTGGTGCGCACCAGCGTGCAGAGGACGTGGGCGCGGTTGGCGAAGGTGCACCAGGCCTTCTCGCCGTTGACCACGTATTTGTCGCCCTGCCGCACCGCGCGGGTCTTCACCCCGGCTGCGTCGGAGCCGACGTCGGGCTCGGTGAAGGCCGCAGCGGCGAGCATCTCGCCGGAGCAGATCTTCGGGAGCCACAGCCGCTTCTGCTCCTCGGTGCCGTTGGCGTGGATGAGCGAGCCGGTGATGATCATCCGGGTCATCACCGAGCCCACCGAAAGCCATGCCCGGGAGAGCTCCTCGGTGACCAGGGCCATCGAGAGGGTGTCGAGACCGCTGCCGCCGTATTCCGCCGGGAAGATCAGGCCGAAGTAGCCGAGCTCCGCCATCTTGCGGATGAGCGGCATCGGGATCTCGGCTGCCTGGTTGTCGAGCTCGCTCGCGATCGGATCGACCTCGGCCCTGGCGAAGTCGCGCACCGACTCCTGGATCATCCGGTGGTCGGCGGAGATCATGCGACCTCCATGGCACCGGGGGCCTTGGTGGGCGCCTCGTAGCTGCTGCGCTTCTTCACCAGGATCTTCCGCTCGTAGCTGATCACCTCTTCGCCGTGCTGGTTGGTCCCCACCGTGCGCACGTGGACGATCCCCCTGTCGTCCTTCGATTCCGAGGCGCGCTTGTCGAGGACGGTGGACTCGGCGAAGAGCGTGTCCCCCGGGTAGACGGGGCGGGCGAAGTGCATCCGCCAATAGCCGAGGTGGGCGAGGGCCTGCTCCGAGAGGTCCTCGACGGTCATCCCGAAGACCACGTTCATCACCAGGAGCGGATTTACAGGCGTGTCGGGATGGCCGAGGGCGCGGGCGTAGACCTTGTTGAAGTAGAGTGGGTTGGCGTTCATGGTCCAGGTCGTAAAGAGCGAGCACTCGCCCTCGCCGACGGTGCGGCCCCAGTGGTGGCGGTAGGTGTCTCCCACCTGGAAGTCCTCGAAATACCGCCCGTACTGGACCACCCTGCGCTTGCTCATCGAGAGCCCTCCCCAGGAGCTTTGCCCTCCACGGGTAAGCACCCACTGCGCGGTGCGTCAACCCGTGGGTTGCAAATCTGTAAATTGACAGGGCGAGGGGGAATCCCTTTACTCGCCAGGTAGCCGGTAAAGGGAAGACTCGCCCGGGGCTTGCCGCGGGAATGTGGCGACGCGCTGCGCAGAGGGGAACGGGAGCGCACCCGACCCGGATGGGCCGGCCCCCGCGCCGTTCCACCAGACGAGAGGGAGCCGCCGATGAACGACACCCGTCTCAACGCCAACGTGGGGCTGAAGATCCGCGCCCTCCGTCTCGAGCGGGGCCTGAAGCAGGCCGACGTGGCCCGGGAGATCGGCGTCTCGCCGGCCTATCTCAACCTGATCGAGAAGGGGAAGCGGGTGATCCCCTTCCCGCTGCTCTGGAAATGCCTGCGGCTCTACCAGCAGGATCCCGAGGCCTTCATGTCCAGCCTCGGGGAGGGGACGGTCGACGAGGCGCTGGCCCGGCTGATCGAGGACCCGCTGCTCCGCTCCCTCGACTTCGACGCGGCGTCGCTGGAGCGCCTCTCCGCGGAGCCGAAGCTGATCGGGACCGTCGCCGCGCTCTTCCAGCTCTACAAGAACACCCGCAGCCAGCTCGACAACCTGCTCACGCGGATCTCGACCGAGGGGCCCGGGGCGCCAGGCGACCCGGCGCTCGGCCGCGACTACTCGCCCTTCGACGAGGTGGTCGATTTCCTCGAGGCCCACCAGAACCATTTCCCCGAGCTGGAGGCCGCGGCGGAGGAGGTGCGGATCGACGGCAGGCTCGGGCGGCAGGCCACCTCCGAGGATCTACGCCGCGTCCTCGGGGAACGCTTCGGCGTGCGGGTCGAGTCGAAGAGCTTCAGCCGCTCCTCCGTGGTGCGCCACCTCGATCCCGACGAGGCCGTGCTCCAGCTCTCGCCTTCGCTCACCGAGCAGCCCCTGAAATTCCAGCTCGCCGCGGCGATGGGGATCCTGGTGGTGGATCGGAGCGGCCTCGCCGAGCGGATCACCGCCGGCGCGCGGATCCGCCACGTGGAGACGGCGAAGCTGATCAAGGTGAACCTCGGCAACTACTTCGCCGGGGCGCTGCTCCTTCCCTATGGCGAATTCTTCCGGGAGGCGCAGCGGACGCGCTACGACGTGGACGCCCTCGCGGCGATCTTCGGCGTGACGTACGAGACCGTCGCCCACCGCCTCTGCAATCTCTCGGATCCGAGGCGCCGCGGCGTTCCCTTCCACTTCCTCCGTGCGGACGCAGCAGGGAACATCTCCAAGCGCTACAGCGCCACCGGGCTGCGCTTCGCGGTGCAGGGGGGCTCCTGCCCGAAGTGGGCGGTGCACGTGGCCTTCCTCACCCCCTCGATCCTGCGGCGGCAATTCTCCGTGCTCCCCGACGGCACCATGTATTTCTGTTTCGCCAAGGCGATGGTGAACCCCATCGAGGGATCGGTGGAGCGGGGCACGGCCTGGTCGATCGGCATGGGCACCGTCGCAGACGACGCGAAATTCCTCTCCTACGCCAACGGCCTTCCCACCAGCCAGGCGGAGATCAAGCGCCACGCCGTTCCTGCAGGGGTGAGCTGCCGCTTCTGCGAGCGCACCGACTGCAACCAGCGGGCTGCGCCCTCCTACCGCTTCGCGTTCTCCTTCGACGAGTACACGAAGAAGGAGAGCTTCTTCTCGCCGCTGATGCACAAGGATCAGAAGACTGCGCCGGCGACGAAGGGCAGGAACAGGAGCGCGGGCCAGCAGCCGTAGCGCTCCTGCTCTCCGTACGGCCCCTTGCCCACCACCGCACACACTGTGTGCTCCCAGTCGTTGCGCGGGGTTGCAAATCCCCTCTTGCGCCTTCTCCCCCCATGGGTAGGCTTTCGCTGCAAATCGTTCAAATTGCAGCAAAGAACCCTACCCCATGCGGGCAGCGATCCCAGGAGACGCTCCCCGCCAGGAGCGTGTGATGGCTTCGTTCGGGAAGTCGCTTGCGCCTCATCTCCAGCTGGGAGCCCTGCTCCTCGGCCTGCTCCCCACCGCCGCCCTCGCCAGCAACGATCCGGTCGGCATCGCCCTCGAGATCGAGGACGGCCACGGCGTGCCCCTCGAGCTCCAGGCGGGCGGGCGCTACTACGTCGACCAGATCGATCTGCGGGCGGCCCTCGCCGCGTCGGTAGACGCAGGCGTCGACGATCTCGCCGCCGAAGGCGACTTCGCCGATCTCGACTGGAGCGGCGTGCGCCTGGCCGACGAGGAGTTCGTGCTCCTCGCCAACGCCGACGGCACCTTCACCCGCCGCCGCTTCTTCCGCGACGCAGCGTGGATGGAGCAGGCGAGCTCCTTCGTGGTGCAGCAGCTCGACTGCAGCGGCGTTCCGGTGGGCAGGCCGCTGGTGCTGGAGGCTGGGACCGACGACGCGCGCCAGCCCGGCGACGATTTCTTCGTGCGGCGCCTGCGCGCGATCCAGTGGACCCACGACTGCGCCGCCCTCGACGACTGCTCCACCGCCAGCCGCTTCGAGGAGGAGGCGCTGGTGGAGCTGCGGCACGCCCGCGGCACGCCGCAGTCCTTCCTCCTCCACCCCCACGCGGCGGCGCTGCAGGTGGAGTGGAGCCTCAAGCCCTGGCAGCGTTACGAGGTGCCGCTGCGCCAGGTCGTGCAGCCGGGATGGGACTACGGCTTCGCGATCGCCCTCGCGCCCCTCACCGCGCCCCGCGCCGACGGCACCTACGCACCCGGCACCGACATCACCTTCCGGATGACGCTGCAGGACGGCAGCGGCACGCCCCTCCATCCGCAGGGCGTGCTCCCGACCTACAACGACGTGGTCTTCGCCGGCGACCCCGCCGGCATCCAGTACTACCGGGCCTTCTTCGATCCGAGCGCCACCTACTACCGCCGCAAGCACCGCGAGCGGATGCTGATGGCGCAGATCATCGGGCCCGCCCAGGACATCCGTCCGATCCGCAGCGTGGTCGATCTCTCGCTCTTCTTCGCTCCGGGCGCCCAGGTGATCGGCACGCCCGCCCGCGACGGCGTCTACGCCGAGTTCACCACCATCCCCCAGGCCTCGGATCTCTTCGGCGGCGCCTTCGATCCCACGCACGCGGGCTGGGCCGCCCCGGTGAGCGACGAGTTCACCTTCCACATCCCGGCGGATGCCGCACCCGGCACCTATCTCGTCACCACCAAGGGCCGGCGCGTCTACCAGGGCGAGGATCGCCCCGCCAGCACCACCATCGAGATCCAGGTGGGCCAGCAGGAGCGGACCGTCGCCCACCTCGCCACCGGCAATTGCGAGAGCTGCCACCAGAACGGCGGCGAGCTCTCCCGGGTGCTCCACGCCAACGCCAACCGCGCCGCCTGCAACGGCTGCCACGCGCCGCTCAGCTTCGAGCTCGAGGGGCCGATCTACGTGCGCACCCACTTCGTCCACTCGCGCTCCGACCGATTCGACGCACCGCTGGAGCGCTGCACCACCTGCCACCTCGACCAGCAGACCACGCAGCGGGTGAGCAAGAGCGCCTGCCTCTCCTGCCACACCGAGTACCCGGCGTGGCACGAGCAGGCCTTCGGCCCGGTCGAGAGCATCTACGTCGGCGGCGGCGCGGAGTCCTTCGCCTCCTGCACCGACGGCTGCCACCAGACGCATCCCGGCAGCGGCTTCTAGAATCCAGAGGGGGAGTAGAGAAATGGCCAGGGTAGAGCTCCATTCCGCACGCACGAGCGAGCGGGATCCCGTCCGCGCAGCAGAAGCACTCGTCTCCCAGCTCGGCGGCGCCACGCCGAAGCTGGTGAACCTCTTCCACTCCCGCGATCGCGACGCGGGGGCCCTCAACCGGGCCCTGCGCGAGCGGTTGCCGAAGAGCTGCCGGCTCGTCGGCGCCACCACCGCCGGCGAGATCGATCGCGACGGGATCCACGAGGGCACCGCCGTGATCGGCGCGCTCTCCGGGGATTTCGAGGTGGGGCTCGGTCTCGGCGCCGGCCTCTCCGTCGATGCGGTGGGGGCAGGCAACCGCGCCATCGAGCGGGCAGCGGCGGAGCTGGGGACGAGGCCCGCCGATCTGGACCCGCGCAAATACGTGGCGATGGTCATCGACGACGGCTTCCGCTACCGCAAGGAGGAGCTCCTCCTCGGCGTGCTGGAGCGCAACCAGGCGCTCATCGTGGTGGGCGGCGGCGCCGCCGATCACGAGGGCGATCCGGAGAAGCAGTCGGCGCTGCTCCACCTCGACGGCGAGGTGGTCACCGACGCGGTGATCACCACCCTGGTGCGCACCGACGCCCCGTGGGCGGCGCTGCGCTCCCATTGGTACGAGCCCACCGGCCAGATGATCCGGGTCACGAAGACCGACGCCACCTGCAAGCGGGTCCTCGAGATCGACGGCAAGCCCGCCGCCGCGCGCTACGCCGAGCTCCTCGACGTGCCCGTGGAGGAGCTCGAATTCGGCTCGCCCACCGGCTTCGGCGTGCGGCCCACGGCGATGAAGGTGGGCCGCGAGTATTTCATGCGGGCGCCGTGGAAGCCGCTGCCGGACGGCTCGATCCTCTTCGCCAACCTGATGCACGAAGACACCGAGCTCGAGCTGATGCGGCTCGGCGACATGGTGGGGCTCACCCGCCGCTTCTTCGAGCAGGAGCTGCCGGCGCGCGTTCCGAACCCGCAGGCGGCGATCCACTTCCACTGCAGCGGCCGGATGTGGATGGCGGGGGCGATGGGGCAGGTGGGCGCGCTCTCCGAGGCATTCCGCGCGGCGCCGCCCAGCGCCGGTTTCAACTGCCACTTCGAGCTCTACTCGGGCTTCCACATCAACACCACGCTCACCATGCTGGCCTTCGGATCGAACGAATGAAGAATGAAACGAGCCCCGGGCGGCGGATCGTCGTCGTCGCCAACCCCGCTGGCGCGGAAGCGCTCAAGCAAGCCCTCTCCATCGCCGGCGTCGTGGCGCAGGTCGACTGCGCCGCGAGCCGGGCGGAGCTGGAGTCGGCGCTCCGCCAGCCCGCCGACGTGGTTGTCGCCGCCGAACTCCCCGGCCTCGACGCAGGGGTGATCCTCGGGATCCCCGCAGAGCCGATGCGGCTGGTGATCTTCGCGGAGGCCTGGTCCGAGGAGGCGATGCAGGCGGCGATGGCCGCAGGCGCCAGCGACTTCGTCTGGCGCGAGGCGATCGCCCGCCTCGGCCCCGTCGTCGAGCGCGAGCTCCGCGCCTCGGTGGAGGATCGACGCCGCCGGGCGGAGGAGGCGGTCCTGCGCGAGCAGAACATGCTGCTCGAGCGGATCATCGACAGCATCCCGTTCGTGCTCTTCGTGAAGGACGCGGAGGAGCTCCGGCTCCGGGTGGTCAACAAGACCTTCGCCGACGCCTTCGGCACCACCAAGGAATGGCTCCTCGGCAAGCTCGACGAGGATTACTTCCCGCAGGAGCAGGCGGCGTCCTTCATCGAGAGCGACCGCGGCGTGCTCGCGTCGAAGGAGATGCGCTCCTTCGAGGAGGTCGCCCGCACCGGCGTCGAGGGCGAGGACCGGGTCTACGCCACGCGCAAGATCCCCCTCCTCGACGAGAAGGGCGAAGCCCGCTGGCTCCTCGGCGTCACCGAGGACGTCACCGATCGCAAGCGCGCCGAGTCGCAGCTGCAGGCGCAGCACCGCATGCTCGAGGAGGCGAACCAGCAGCTCGAGGCGAGCCTGCGCGAGGTGGAGCGCAGCCAGGCGATCTCCGCCCGCTCCCTGGCGAGCTACCAGCAGCGCGCGCTGCAGATGGAGATCATCCGGCAGCAGAACGAAGACCTCGATCGCTTCGCCACCGCGCTGGCGCAGGCCAAGCGTACCGCCGAGGAGAAGAGCCGCGCGCTGGAGACGGAAGCGCGGCTGCGCAGCGAATTCCTCGCCAACTTCTCCCACGAGATCCGCACGCCGCTCAACGCGGTGATCGGCTACGCCGATCTGCTCGGCCGCGAGGAGGGGCAGCGGCTCACGCCCCACGGCAGGCGCGACCTCGGCGTGATCAAGGCCAACGCCCGCACGCTGCTCGCCCTGATCAACGACATTCTCGACCTCTCCAAGATCGAGTCGGGGGTGGTCGACGTGGTGGTGGAGGACGTGGAGCTGGGTACCCTCGTCGAGGAGTGCACCGCCACCGTCCGCGAGTACCTCAAGGGCAAGCCGGTGGAGCTCGTCACCCAGGTGGAGCCTGCCGTCGAGCTGGTGCGGACCGACGGCCTCAAGCTGCGCCAGGTCCTGCTCAACCTGCTCTCCAACGCAGCGAAGTTCACCGAGAGCGGCGAGGTGGTGCTGCAGATCGGCGCGGAGGCCGACGGCATCCGGATCGTGGTGGAGGACACCGGCGTCGGCATTCCGGCGGACCAGCTCCCCTTCGTCTTCGAGAAGTTCCGGCAGGTGGACGGCTCCAGCACCCGCAAGGTCGGCGGCACCGGCCTCGGCCTCGCCATCGTGCGCGAGCTCTCCCGGCTCCTCGGCGGCGCCGTCGAGGTGGCCTCGACCCTCGGCCGCGGCTCGACCTTCACCGTGCGCCTGCCGGGCGTGGTGCAGGGCGCGATGAGCAAGCCAACCCCGGCGCCGGTGGCACGCACGGGCGAGGAGACGCCGCTGGTCCTCGTGGTGGACGACGATCCGCTCATCCACCAGCTCCTCCGTGGCGAGCTGGAGGGCGAGGGGTTCGAGGTGATCGGCGCTGCCGACGGGATCGAGGCGCTGGAACTGGCCCGGGAGGCCCGTCCGTCCGCAGTGGTGCTCGATCTCCACCTCCCGCGCCTCGACGGCTGGAGTGTGCTGGCGGAGCTCAAGTCGGATCCCGTCCTCGCCTCGGTGCCGGTGATCCTCCTCTCGGTGGAGGAGCACCGCGCGAAGGGCTTCTCCCTCGGCGCCTGCGAATACCTGGTGAAGCCGGTGGAGCCGCAGCGCCTCGTCTCGGTGGTGGGGCGCTTCACCGCGCAGGGCAAGGGCGAGGTCCTCGTTGTCGACGACGACGCGGACACCCGCTCGCTGGTGGCGCGCAGCCTCGAGGCGGCGGGCTTCCCCGTGGCGCTGGCGCAGAACGGCGACGAGGCCCTGCTGCGTCTGCGGGTGGCGCCGCCTTCGCTGGTGATCCTCGACCTGGTGATGCCGGGGCGGGACGGCTTCGAGGTGCTCCAGCAGGTGCGGGCCGAGGGGTCGCAGGTGCCGGTGGTGGTCCTCACCGGCAAGCGCCTCACCACAGCGGAGGAGCAGGTGCTGCGGGAGGGGATGGCGAACGTGGTGCAGAAGGGCGGTCGCTCCCTCGAGGAGATCGTGGCGGAGGCCCGGCGCACCGTGGTCGAGAACCGCCGCGAGGCCCTCGCCCAGCTGCCCCGGATCCTCTACGTGGAGGACTCTCCGCAGAACCGCGACGTGGTCCGTCGTTACCTGCAGGGCGTCTTCGAGGTGATCGAGGCGGAGGACGGCGAGCACGGCGTCGCGCGCACGCGCCTCGATCGGCCCGCCCTCGTCCTCATGGATCTCTCGCTGCCGCGGATGGACGGCTGGGAGGCGACGCGGCGGATCAAGGCGGACGAAGCGCTCCGCCACGTCCCCGTGATCGCGCTCACCGCCCACGCCAGCCGCGAGGATCAGGCCCGCGCCAGGGAGGCGGGCTGCGACGACTACCTCACCAAGCCGGTGGATCGGGAGGCGCTGATCGCGGCGATTCGCAACCACCTCGAAGGGAGAAGCCATGGCTGAACCGCTCCGCGTCCTCGTTGTCGACGACGACGCGCTCCACCTCTCGATGGTGCAGCGCCTCCTCGGCGGCTACGGCATCGAGGTCCAGACCAGCAGCTCCGCGCTCGGCGTCTCCAATACGGTGCGCCACAACAGGCCCGACGTGGTGCTCCTCGACGTCAACATGGCGCAGCTCTCCGGCGACCGGGTGCTCGGCGTCGCCAGGCGCCACGCGCCGCCGGGCACGCAATTCCTCCTCTACTCGGCCAACGACGAGAGCACGCTCCGCAACCTCGCCAGGGACGTGGAGGCGGACGGCTGGATCTCCAAGAGCGCCGATCCCGAGGAGCTGGTCCGCAAGCTCGAGGAGCACGGCAGGCGGCGGAAGGCGCAGGGATGAACCGCCGGGCCGACACCGCTGGATCGGAGCTCCGAGGGCTGGCGCAGCGCCACCGCAAGGCGCTCGTCGACCACGCGGCGGAGCTGCAGTCGATGGCGGCGACGATGCGGGAGCTCGACGCCGCCTCCCACGAGATCGCCCAGGGCGCAGGTCGCGTGGCGGGCGCCGCGGAGCGGAGCCTCGTGCAGGTCCGCGCCGGCGAGGAGGCGACCGCCGGGATGGTCCAGCGCCTCGAGGCGATCCACGACAACGCCGCGTCGGTCCACGGGGCCCTCGGGGCGCTGGCGGAGAAGATCGCCGCGATCGGCAGCGCGGTGGAGGTGATCGACGATCTCTCCGACCGCGTCGATCTCCTCGCCCTCAACGCCGCCCTCGAGGGCGCGCGGGCAGGGGAGGCGGGCCGCGGTCTCCAGGTGATCGCCGCGGAGATGCGGCGGATGGCGGAGAACGTGGCGGCGCGCACCAGGGGGATCCGCGAGCTCCTCGAGCAGACCCACGAGGCGAGCGAGGCGGCGCTGCAGGCCTCGGAGCGCAACCGCGACGTGGCCATCGACGCGGAGGAACTCGGCCTCGCCGCCACCGCCAGCCTCGGGGAGATCCTCACCTGCGCGGAGGAGACGGCGTCCGCCGCCAGGGAGATCGGGATCGCCACGCTGCAGCAGCAGGAGGCCTCCGAGGGAGCGCTCCGCGGCGTGGTCGCCCTCACCGAGACCGGCGTCTCGCTCCGGGGGATCGCGGCGGAGCTCGAGGAGCGGATCGAGTAGCCGCCTGCCCGGCCGCTTCGAGGCGCGAGGGCCTTTTCCCCCGCGCCGACGTCCGGTATCTCTCCTCCTTCGACGGAGGTGGACGATGGCGGGGCCCCGGCTTTCTGCAGTGGTGATGTGCTTCAACGAGAAGCGGGTGATCGGCCGCTGCCTCGACGCGCTCGCCTTCTGCGACGAGATCGTGGTGGTGGACGACTGCTCCACCGACGGCACCTGGGAGCTGCTCCAGCAGCGCGCCGACGTCCGGCCCTTCCAGCACCGGCACACCACCTTCGCCGCCCAGCGCCAGTACGGAAAGGATCGCGCCACCGGCGACTGGATCCTCACCATGGACGCGGACGAGACGGTGACCCCGGCGCTCGCGCGCCGGATCCGCGAGACCATCGCCCGCGCCGACGCCGCCGACGTCTACGAGATCCGCCGAATCAATCCCTACCCGCGGACCCTCGACGGCCACTTCTGGACGAAGCATCCGCGCCTGGTGCGGGCGGAGAAATGCCGCTGGGTGGTGACCGACGACCCCCACTCGCCCCTCGACACGCAGGGGCTGCGGGTGGCGATCCTCGAGGGCGCCCACCTCGACCACGAGCCGCTCCCCGACGTGGCAACGATGCTGCGCAAGAACATCAACCGCAGCCTGATCGTGGCGGCGCTCGATCGTTCGAAGGGGCGCGAGGGCGGGTTGCTCTCGCTGCTCGGCTCCTCGCTCGGGCGCTTCTTCAAATATTACGTGCGCGAGGGCGCGTGGCGCTTCGGCGCCGACGGGCTGATCTTCGCCGCGGCGTGCGGCTTCGAGGCCTTCGCGAAGCAGGCCTTCCTCGTCGAGCGACAGGACAGGCCCCTCGAGCAGATGCAGGACGGCGGCCCCGGCTCCTATCCGGCGGGCACCACCTTCGTCTCCGGCAAGGGCGAGAAGGCCGCCTAGGCAGCGGGCCTGCCTGCGGCGATCGCCTCGTCCAGGCCGGCGACCACCGCCTCCACCGTGGCCCGGTCCACCTTCGCCCCGGCGCCCCGCGCCTCCACCTCGTCGAGGGTCTTCGCCGCGAGGAGCACCGGCAGGGCGCAGAAGGCGATCACGCCTGCGGAGGCGCCGGCGGCCTGGAGCGCCCGCACGTAGCCGCGGGCAGCGCCGAGATCGGCCCGGGCCCTGGCGAAGACCACCGCCAGGTCGAGATCCGGTGGGAGGAAGCTGCGCCCCTCGCTCGCGTCGTCCGCCGCGTCCTTGAGGATGTTGACGAGCTGGAGCGCCTCCCCGAAGGCCACCGCCCTGGCGCGGAGCGCCTCCTCCGCCACCTCGAGGTCCTCGGCGAGGAGGAGGAGATCGGTGAGGAGCTCGCCGACGATCCCCGCCACCACATAACAATAGGCCACCAGATCGCCGAGATCGCGCAGCTGCAGCCGCCCTTCCTCGCTCGCCCGGGCCACGAAGGCGCGCATGCCCTCGGTGGTGCGGAGCGCGTGGTGGGCGATCACGCCGCGGGCGGCGGGCTCGATCGCGGCGAAGGCGGCGAGGAGCGCGGGCAGGGCTTCGAGGAGCTCGAGGTAGCCCTCGTGATCGCAGGGCGGGGCACCTCGCCAGGTGGCGACCAGCGCCGCGGGATCTGCCTCGCCCCGCAGCACCGCCGCGAAGCCGTCCAGGGCCTCGACCCGAAGGGCCCGGTCCCAGCGGAAGGCGTCCTCGAGGGTGTCGGCGACGCGGAAGAGGAGGTAGGCCACCGCCACCTGATCGCGCAGCGGCCGGGGCAGGCGCGGGATCGAGAGGGCGAAGGTGCGGCTGGTGCGCAGGAGCAGCTTCTCGAGATCCGCCATCGCGGCGCACGCTACCTGCGGTCGCCGGGTAGGCGGAAGCGCATTTTCTGCGCCTCAGGGGCGCTGCGGTCGCACCGGCTGCTGCCGCCGCGCCGAGATCCGCACGATCCGGGGCCCCTTCATCTCCTCCACGGTGAGCTCGACGCCGCTCACCGCCAACTTGTCGCCGGCGACGGGAACGCGGTCGAGGCGCACCATGATCAGGCCGCCCACGGTGGAGACCTCGTCCTCGTCGATCTCGAGGCCGAAGTGCCGGTTGAAGTCCTCGAGGGGCGTGGTCGGATCCACGGCGAAGACGCCGGTGGGCAGCGCCACGATCGACGGCCCCCAGGTGGCGAACTCGTCCTGGAGCTCGCCGAGGACCGCTGCGACCACGTCCTCCACCGTGACCAGGCCAGCGGTGCCGCCGTACTCGTCGACGACGATCGCCATGTGCTGGCGCTTGCGGCGGAACTCGCGGAGGAGCACGTCGGCGCGCATCGTCTCCGGCACGTAGAGCGGCTCCCTCAGGACCTCGCGGAGCTGCGGCCCCGTGCGAGGCACCTCGCCGCCCCGGAGGAAGAGATCCTTGAGGTTGAGGATGCCGAGCACCGTGTCGAGATCCTCCTCCACCACCGGATAGCGGGTGTGGCCGGTCTGCATCGCCAGCTCCCGCCGCTCCTCGCCGGTCATGTCGGTGCGAAAGAAGATCACGTCGCCGCGGGCCACCATCAGGTCCCGGGCGGAGCGCTGCGGCAGGCGGATGGTGCGCTCGAGCATGTCGAGGCGCTCGCGGGGAATGCCGCCGGTGGCGCGCATCGCCGAGACGATGAGGCGCAGCTCCTCCTCGCTGTGGCCGAGCTCGGTTTCGCTCGCCGGGTGGAGCCCCACGAGCCGCAGGGCCTTCGCCGCGATGCCGTTGAGCGCCCAGATGAAGGGGTAGAAGAGCACCCGGAAGAGCTTCATCGGCGCGGCCACCGCCAGCGAGACGCCCTCGGGGCGCTGGATGGCGAGGCTCTTCGGCGCGAGCTCGCCGAAGACGATGTGGAGGAAGGTGATGATGGTGAAGGCCACCGCGATGGCGATCGGGTGGGCGCTCGCTGCGGGCAGGCCGAGGGAGAGGACCACCGGCTCGATCAGGTGGGCGAACGCGGGCTCGCCGAGCCAACCGAGTCCGAGGGAGGCGAGGGTGATGCCGAGCTGGGTGGCGGAGAGGTATTCGTCGAGGTGCTCGACGACGTTGCGTGCGGCGGCGGCACGGCGCTCCCCGGCCTTCACCATCTCGTCGAGACGGGTGGCGCGGACCTTGACGATGGCGAATTCGGTCGCGACGAAGAAGCCGTTGGCGATGACGAGCACGATCGCCGCAGCGAGGCCGAGCCAGGATGCATCCATCGGGCCTCACCTTGCATCAAGGCGGGCGCGCTCGCCAGCGAACGATTCTAAAGCGGCCCGGTGGCGAGGGGCAGGAGCCAGGCCTCCCTGGGCGCCGCGCCCGGCAGCTGCGGCGGCAGGGCCAGGGCCACCGGCGGCGGGGGAAGGTGGGCAGGCGCCCGCGGTGACGCGCGGGTGGCGAGGAGGCCGACCAGCTCCCCCGCCACCGGAAAGGCCGTCACCGAGAGGACCGCCACCGCAGGGCTGTCGGTGGCCACGGCGAGGCCGAAGCCGAGGAGCTGCCCCGCTGCGCCCCCTGCCAGGGTCCATGGCAGGGAGGCAGGGGCCTTCTCGTCGTCCCCCAGCGCCCAGAAGACCGCCCCCGAGGCGAGCGGGGGCAGGGTGGCGAGGAGCAGCCAGGTCGCCGTCCGCGCGCCGGCATCGCCCTCGATCGTCTCGCCGCAGCTCGCGCCGATCACCTCACCCGAGCAGGCGAAGGCGAGGACTGCCGCGGTGGCGGCGAGGTGGGTGGGCATCGCCACCGCCGCAGCGAACGAGGTCCGCCCGAGATCGAGCCCCGCCGGCGCCGGGGCGCCGCCGACCGCTTCCCGCGGGGCGGCATCGCCCAGCAGGGCAGCAACGAGGACCAGGGAAGCGAGGGCGCTCATACCCCCTAGGCTGCGCATCGGGCAACGGGGCGCCACCCCTGCCCGTCGTGCCTACCGTTGGCGGGTGAAGCAGCGCCGCTCCCTTCCTCTGCTCCTCCTCCTTCTCCTCGCCGGCTGCGCCGGCAGGGAGCCTGCCGTGCCGCAGGGGCTGACGGCAATCCGGGAGGTGGGCCCGCCGCCCCCTGCAGCAGCGGTGGCGGAGGCGCAGCGAAGGCTCGCCGGGATGGAGCTCTACCAGGGGCCGATCACCGGGGACCTGACCCCCGCGGTGCGGGTGGCCCTGGCCCAATACCAGCGGACCCGGTCGCTGGAGGTGACCGGCCTCCTCGACGAGGCCACCGCCACCGCCCTCGGGCTGGGGGCTCTCGCCGACTGGCCCGAGGCCGGCGACGGACGCCCCGAGGACGCGGCGCCCACCGGCCCCAGCGCCGCCGAGATCCTCGAGCAGGCGGAGCTGCCGGAGCTGCCGCAGCCACCCCCCGGGGCGCTGGCGGAGGCCCGGGCCGCTGCTGCGGCGCTCCTCGCCAGCGGGACGGCGAAGGCCGATGGAGCGGTGGCCGAGGCGCTCCGGCGCCTCCCGGGCGAGGCGCTGGCGAACGGGGCAGGGGAAGGCGACGAGGTCCGGGCGGCGCAGGAGGACGCGGGGGCCGCGGAGGCCACGGGCACCGATCTCCGCGGCGCGGAGGAGGCGGCGGATCGCGCGCAGGGCTCCCTCGGAGCAGCGAGGCGGGAGGCCTTCGCCCTGCTCCTGGAGGCCCGCAGGGACGGTGGCTGGGCGCTGCTGCCGCCGGAGATCCTGGCGAGGCTGGAGAACGAGCTGCAGCAGCGCTCGCTGCTCCTCCGGGGGCCCGACCGCAAGCTCGGCCCCGACGACGAGGCGGCGATCCGCTGGGTGCAGCGCTCCAACGGCCTCGAGCCCACCGGCGTCCCCACCCTCCAGCTCCTCGAAGTCCTGGGCATCGATCCGAGCCCGATGTTCGAGCTGCCTTGATCAGGGCAGGCAGGCCCCGGCCGGCCCGGCTCTCCCTTGTCGGGGGACGGGCCGCGACCCCAGCGTTCTCGCCAGAGGAGGTGTGCCCGATGAGCGAGATGACCTACGGGATCCTGCAGGACGAGGTGGCCTGGCCCGCGGGCAAGGACGGCGAGGTGGAGCGCCACATCGCCTCCGGCACCGGCTGGGACTACGAGCCGGGGGAGCGGGGCGGCGGCTTCGTGCCCGACCGGAATCCCTGGAAGGAGGACCCGCCCTACGAGAACCCGGCGCAGGACGGGACCGGACTCCTGCCCTACCGCGGCCCGGGGATCCACGGGCCGGACCGGGGCTGAGTCCGGTCTCCCGCGATGGAATCGAAGAAGCGCCGGCTCCCGCACCGGGACCGGCGCTTCTGCGTCGGAGGGGCCGCTCTATTCTTCCTCGCTGAAGAAGAAGCGGGCGCTCACGTTCCCGAGCTCCATCGAGTCCACGATCTGGACGAGCATCTCCCGGAGCTTGTGGACGTCGTCCGGCGCCATCCCCTGCAGGGCGGCGACGAGCTGGCCCTGCGCCGGATGCGGCGCCCGCTCGAGGAGCTTCTTGCCGTTCGGGGTGAGGGTCAGCACCACCGCGCGGCGGTCCTCGGCCCGCTTCTGGCGGTCGATGAGGCGCTTCTCCTCGAGGCGCTGGATCACGCCGGTGACGGTGCTCGGATGGACGCAGAGCCGCGCTGCGAGGTCGCCTGCGGAGCAGCCGCCCAATTCGTTGATGGTGCGCATCGCCCAGAGCTGCGGGCCGGTGATGCCGAACTCGCGGTCGACGGCCTTGGAAAACTCGTGGATGGCCTTGGTGATGCGCCGCAGGGCCTGAACCACCCCGTGGATGTCTTCGAGAGACGAAGGGCTGGACACGCGAGACCTCGAACGCTGCAAGTGATGGTTGGAGCAGCGAATGAACCCGTCATAATGTACATCAGATGACGGCCCGCGTGGATGGGATGCGCGACGCGTCCGGATGGACGCAACGCTTCGCTTTGGTATAGAGGCGGTTGGCCAAGAGTGCAGGAGGTCGAGTTGGTGCCCGAGCGCGAAACCGAGGTGGAGATCATCCCGGTCGACGGACCCGGTGATTTCGCCGCCGCCCTTGCGATCCGCGAGGTGGTCTTCATCGAGGAGCAGCAGGTTCCCCGGGAGATCGAGCGGGACGACGAGGACCCCACCGCCTACCACGTGCTCGCCCAGGTGGGTGGTCATGCCATCGGCACGGGCCGCCTCGTCGAGCTGCGCGAGCCGCCGCCCGGCGAGAAGGGGCGTTGGGGCCAGATCGGCCGCATGGCGGTCCTCGTCTCCAACCGCCGCGGCAAGGTGGGCTCGAAGATCCTCGCCGCCCTGGAGGCGGAGGCCAGCAAGCGCGGCCTCGACGGCATCGTCCTCCACGCACAGGTCTACGCCCACGACTTCTACGTGCACGTGGGCTACGCCGACGCCAGCCCGATCTTCGAAGAGGCCGGGATCCCGCACGTGGAGATGCGCAAGCGCCTCGCCCCGTAGCCGGACGGGCGAGCTTGCTCCCGCCGCCTGCCCGACCCACCTTCGTCCGAACAGGAGGTGGGGTTTGGGCGTGCAGGTGGTGGTCGAGCTCTTCGTCGATGCGTTGTGTCCCTTCAGCCTGATCGCCGCCCGGCGGGTCCGGGAGGCGGTGGCCGAATACGAGGGCGCCGCGCGCCTGCGCCTGCGGGCGCTCCCCCTCGTTCCCGACCCCAGCAGGCTGGAGAAGGCGGCAGGTTCCCGCGAGGGGGCCCGGCTGGTGCTGGCGCGGCGCCTCGAGGAGGCTGCAGGCCTCACCGGCGGCGAGAACCTCGACGTGGGCGTCGAGGCCTTCCGCGAGGGTCGGCTGCGGGTGGTCTCCTCGCTCGTTCCCCTCGCTGCGGTGAAGTGGGCGCAGATCGAGGTGGGCGACGTGGGCGCATGGCGCCTCTACGTGGAGGTGGCTTCGCGCTACCTCGAGCACGGGGAGGACGTGGGCGATCCGATGGTCCTCGCCGACGCCGCCCGGGAGCACGGGCTGCCCTGGCTCGATCTGATCAAGGCGCTCGAGGCCGGCGTGCACGGCCGCGACGTGGCCCGGGATCGCCAGCACGCCCGGGTGCTCGGGATCCGGGCGACCCCCGCTGCGGTGCTCGACGGCAGGGTTCGTCTCGAGGGGCTATCGGCGCTGGACGAATACCGCGAGGCGATCGCGCAGCGGCTGCTCTGGCAGAGCAAGCCGCGCGAGGCCCAGACGCACTGATCGCGTTTCAGAAGTCGACGCCCGGCTGCAGGGGCGGGAGGGTGGCGCGGAGCTGCACCGCGTCGCCGCCGTGGACCAGCCGGTAGATCTGCATGTTGCCGATCACCCGCTTCACGTAGTGGCGGGTCTCGCGGTAGGGGATCGACTCGACGAATTCGTCGAGCGGCAGATCCTTGCGGGCGGGCTCGGCCATCCAGCGCGCCACCGCCGGCGGGCCCGCGTTGTAGGCGGCAGCGGCCAGCGCCACCGAGCCGCCGAAGCGCTCGAGCAGCGCCGCCAGGTACCAGGTGCCGAAGGTGACGTTGACCGCCGGATCCTCGAGGCGCTTCGCCTCCGCGGCGGGACGCTGGAGGAGGCCCGCGATCCGCTCCGCGGTCACCGGCAGGAGCTGCATCAGCCCCACCGCTGCGGCGGGTGAGCGCACCCGGGGACGGAAGCCGCTCTCCTGCCGCATGATCGACCAGACGAAGTGGGGGTCGACCTCGAAGCGCGCCGCTGCGCTGCGGACCTCCGCGGGAAAGGCCTCGGGGAAGGCGATGTCCGCCGCGCCCCGGAGACCGCCGAGGCGGAAGAGGCCGAGGCGGAAGGCCCGGTGGTGATCACCCGCCTCGTGGGCGAGCTGCGCCGCCGCCGCGAGGAGCGATGCATCGCGCCTGCCCTCGATCGCCGCCTCCAGCTCCGCGCCGCCCTCGTCGAGGAGGCCCGCTGCGTAGAGCGCAGCCGCCCGGTCGAGGCGGGCGCCGGTCTCCTGCGGCTGCTTCGGCAGCGCTGCCGGCACGGCGAGGGGCCTCGCCTCCAGCGCGAGCGGCGGCGCCTTCTCGCCGAGGCGCTCCCTGGCGAGGAGGGCGTACCAGCCGCCGGGATCCCGGGCGATCGAGGCGCGGTAGCGGGCCGCCGCTTCGGCCTTCCTGCCGGCGCGCTCCAGGGCGCGGCCCTGCCAGTAGATCGCCTGATCGACCAGCGAGCTTCTGCGCCACCGGCGCTCCAGCGCAGCGAGCTCCCTGGCCGCTGCCAAGTTCTTGCCCTGCTTGTAGAGGCTCCAGGCGGTGTACCAGGCAGCCTCGTCGCCACGGGCCTGCCGCCCGTGCTTCTTTCCGTAGGCGCGGAAGGCCGCCTCCGCCTCGGCGAAGCGGCCCGCGTCGTAGAGGAAGAAGGCGGCGAGGAAGGCGGCGGAGCGGGCGGTGGCGCCACCGGCCTCCTGCTCGAGCCGGCGGAGATGTCCCAGGGATTCGTCCACCGCCATCCGCCGCATCGTGAGCCGGGCCGCGAGCTCGAGGGCCTCGAGGCGCACCTGCCGCGGCGCCGTCGCCGCGAGGCAGGGGCCGAGGATCGCTTCCGCCTCGGGCTTGCGGTCGGCGGCGCCCAGGGCCTTCGCCCGGAGCAGGGTGAGCTCCAGCTCGCGCCCCTCGATCCGCAGCGCCTCGAGCTCCGCGAGGGCGGCGGTGGCGTGGCCTCGCTCGAGAAGACGCTCGATCCGCACCACCCGATCGTCGCCGGAGGGGGTGGGGATCGGGGTCCCCCCGGCGCGGAGGGCGGCGAGGCGCTCCTCGGCCCGGGTCGCCTCGGGGAGGTCGGGATGTTCGCGCCAGATCCGCTGGAAGAGGGCCACCGCCTCCGCCTTCTCGCCAGCAGCTTCGAGGGCCCTGGCGAGGGCGAGGCGCAGCTCGGCGGTGGGGCCGCGGCGGGCGGCGAGCAGGGCCTCGAGGCGCTGCCGCGCCGGCTCGAGCTTGCCGGCGTGGGCGAGGGCGAGGGCGGCCGGCACCTCGGCGCGCCTGCCCAGGGGGCCATCGGGATCCGCCGCAGCCGCTTCGTCGAGGAGGGCAAGGGCCCGATCGGAGGCCCCCGTGCCGGCGAGGGCCTCGCCGAGGAAGAGGGCGCCCCAGGGCTCCAGCGCCCCGAGGGAGCCGCGGGCCGGCGCGAGGACCGCGGCGGCCTCCTCCCACTCGTGCCGCTCGAGATGGGCGGCGGCGGTGATCAACCTGCAGCCGTGCTGCGCCGGGCCCGCCACCGCGAGGGCAGGGGCGCAGCTGGCGACGGCGCTCGCTGCATCACCCGCCGCGAGGCGGGCGGCAGCTTCCGACCGTGCGAGGGCCGCTGCTAGATAGCGGGCGCCGGGATGATTCGGCGCCGCAGCGGTGTTGTCCTCGCTGGTCGGAATTGCCCTGGCTGGAGAGGCGACGAGGGCCCCTGCGGCGAGGGCGCTGCAGAGACTGCGGGTAAATGCGGAGGGGATGTGCACGACGGGCCATCCTAAGCGCGCGGAATCTGGGGCTCAAGCACGCCCCTACAAGGGCCTGCTCGCCCAGCAGGGGGGCAAGTTGACACTTGTGGGCCCCTCTCTTAGATTCCGCCGCGTTTTGTCGGCCGCCCTCTGTACCGGGCCCGTCGGGGCTGCCGAGAAGCCAGGGCAAACATCGCCATGGCCCCAACACCGCCGGGGTGAAGCTCACCGTAGCTTCGCCGACGAGGTACGAACTTTTATGAACAACACTCTGAAGCCGTTCCCCACCGAGCTCTCCGGCCCGATCAACCCGGAGGCCAGCACCAAGGGCGCCGGGGTCGAGAACCACCGGAACCTCTTCTGCGCCCACTACGACGATTGCCTCGACGAAGCAGTCAAGCGGGGTTGGAACAGCTTCACCTGCACCCGTTGCCCCCTCTTCCACCAGGCAGGCGATTACGAAGGCGGAGTGGAAGCGTACGCCACGCAGCGCCGCTTCGCGTAGAAAAAATTTCCAGCGCCTCCTCTCGCACGCCGGGTCGCTCCCAAGCACCCGGCGTTCGTGTTCCTGCGCATCGTGCGTCGGGCTTCGTGCTCAGCGCCTGGGCGCGGCGAAGAGCTGCACCAGCACCACCGTGGGCTGGCCGCCGGCGGTCTTGCCCCGGGCGAGACCGAAGCCCGCCTCGGTCCATCCCGGCTCCACCAGGTTGGCGAGGTGGCCGGGGCTGCGGACCGTCGACGCGTGGGCCTCGCGCACCGTGGGCGCCTGGGCGAGGTTCTCGCCGGCGCGCAGGTAGGGGTAGCCCGCAGCCCGCAGGCGATCCTGCAGATCCCCGGAGATTGGCGAGCGGTGGGCGAAGCGGCCGGTGCGCAGCAGCTCCTCCGCGTAGGCGCGCGCCGTCCGCTGGAGCATCGGATCGATCCGCAGGGGCCGCAGGCCGCGGCTCCGGCGCAGCTCGTTGGCGAGCTCCGCAGCGAGCAGCTCCTTGCCGTCCACCGACATCGGCTCGGCCTGCGGCGCCTCCTCCCCGGCGCCATCGGGGATCGGCCCACCGGCCCAGACGTCGAGGAGTACCGCGACCTGCGGGCCCGCAGGGCCGTCGCCGATCACCTCGAGGATGTAGTGGCCCGCCCTCGGGAAGTGGACCACCGAGGCGAAGCGCCCGCCTTCCCCTGCGCGCCGCAGCTTCGCCGGGGCGCCGCCGGGGCTGGTGAGGTAGAGCGACGGAGACCCGAGCGGCGGGCGGAGCGTGCCGGCGAGGCGGTGGCTCGAACCCACCGCCACCTGCGCCGGGAAGGGTTGGACCGCGGCGCGATCCGGGGCCCGGAGCACCACCACCGCGTAGCGGCCGTCCCGCGCAGCGGCGCCGACCCCGACCTGCTCCGGCGGCGGCTGCGTGCCCTCCTGTCCGAGGCGCTCGCGGAGGCGCTGCAGCGCGAGCTCCATCGAGCTGGCGCGCACCAGATGCGGCTGCACCTCCGGCGCCACCGCGCCGGCCCGGGCCACGGCGAGGCGGAGCCGCTCGCTCCGTGCAGCCGATTCGAGGGAGGCGCCCGCTGCAACCGCGGCGGCGAGCTCCCGTGCAGCGAGGGAGAGGGCGCGGTCGACGCCAATCTCCGCTGCGGGCCAGCTCTCGCGCACGATGGCGGCGAGGCGCTTCTCGGTGGCGTCGAGGCGGGCGGTGCGATCGAGGGCGCCGTAGGACGGGACCCGCTGCGCCGCAGGGGGCGGGGTGGCGGCGGCGAGGAGGAGGAGCAGGGGCAGGAGAAGCAGGCGCATCACCCACGACGGTAGGGGGCGCCGCAGGGGGCGGTCAAACCCGTTGTGCGGGGGCGCCTTTGGCGCGAACCTGCCTGCGGAGGGACGACGTGGCGATCGCACGAGAAGCAGCCGAATTGCTGGTGGCCCACAAGCCCGCCACGGTCCTCACCGGCGCCGGGGTGAGCGTCGACTCCGGCGTCCCCGATTTCCGCTCGCCCGGCGGGATCTGGGAGGAGTTCGAGCCGGACGAATACGCCACCGCGGAGGCGCTCGCCTTCGACCCGGACAAATCCTGGGCCTTCTTCGCGGCGCTCTTCGATCTCCTCCGCACCATCCGGCCCAACGAGGCCCACCGTGCCATCGCCGACCTCGAGGGGCTCGGCGTGGTGCGGTCGGTGGTGACGCAGAACATCGACGGCCTCCACCAGGCGGCGGGCAACCGCGACGTGATCGAGTACCACGGCGGGCCGGCGCTCCTCTGCATCGGCTGCGGCGCCGCGGTGGCGGGCCTCACGCCGACGCAGCTCGAGGCGGCCCGCCTCGGCACGGCGCCGCGCCATTCCTGCGGCGCCGTGATCCGGCCGGCGGTCGTCCTCTTCGGCGAGGAGATCCCCCCGGAGGCGATGCGCCGCAGCCTCGAGGCCGTGCAGGCCTCGCACAGCCTGCTGGTGGTCGGAACCTCCGCCCAGGTCTGGCCCGCTGCGGGACTGCCGCAGCTGGCGGCGCAGCAGGGATCGCCGGTGATCGAGATCAACCTGGAGGAGACGCCGATCTCCCGCTACGCGGCGCTCTCGATCCGCGGCAGGGCGGGGGAGGTCCTCCCCGAGATCGTCTGGCAGGTGCGGCGGATGCTCGGGCGCTGACGCGGCGCCGCGTGCTCCTGTGCAGACCGCGCACGCGCCCTCCCGGAACGTTCACGGCCGACGTCCCACATGCAGGGGACCGCTGCCCCCGGGCGATCGCCGTTCGCACCTTCCGCTGCATGGAGGTGCGGATGATGGTCGCTGCTCTCGGGGGGCGGGTTTGGTGGATCGTCGCGGTGCTGCTCGGCCTCGTCGCCTGCGGCACCAGCGAGGAGAAGGTGGAGAAGCGGGACGACGGTCTCGCCCCGTATTGTGACCTCGACGGCGTGACCGCCTGCAGGAACGCGGACGTCTGCGGCGCCGGCATGACGTGCAGCCAGAATTGCTGTCTGCCCTCGTGCGGCAGCGCCAGCGATTGCGACGCATCGGCGTGTGGGCCGCTCGGCTGCGTCTGCGACGCGGGCGCCTGCCGCGATCGGGTCTGCTCCGCCGATGTCGAATGCAGCGGCGGCAGGGTCTGCGAGGCGGGCAGCTGCGCCGAGCCGCCGGACCCGGGCGCCGCCGCCTCCTGCTCGGTTGCGCCGCGCTACGCCGCGGTGCACGAGGGCGGCGCGCTCAACCTCGAGGTGAAGGCCTACGACGCTGCGGGCAGGCCGCTGCCGCTCTCCGCCGGCTTCACCTTCACCTCCGACGCGACCGATCGGGTCGCGGTGGACGAGGCCGGCAGGGTGGTGGGCGGCGCCGTCTCCGGTGAGGCGACCGTCACCGCGTCGATCGGCGATGCCAGCTGCGAGGCGCTGCTCTGGAACCACGCGGCCCTCGCGGACGGCGGCCTGCGGGTGGTGGTCACCGACGAGCTCACCGGCCTGCCGCTCCCCGGTGCGCTGGTGCAGCTCGAGACCGGCGCCACGCCGCTCTCTGGCACCACCGATGCGAGCGGCGCCGCGCGCTTCGAGGCGGCGGCGCTCCCCGCCGGCGCCCGGACGATCAGCGTCTTCCACGAGGCGTACACCTACGTCACGGTGGCAGGGACGGAGGCGCTCGATCTCCACCTGCCGGTGCGGCGTCTCGTGCAGGCGGATCGCGCCGGCGGCTTCCGCGGCACCTTCGGCCCCGACGAGATCTTCCACCCCGATCACGTGCTCGCCGGTGTGGCGGGCACGTCGATCCCGGGCAACGTGATCGATCTCTCCTTCTCGATCCTCGTCGGTCCCTCGCAGCTCACCACGGTGACCATCGGCAGCGAGCGCAAGGTGAAGATCCCCTCGGGTGTGGTCCTCGGACTGGGCAACACCTGGTTCAAGCAGGAGTACATGGCCCTCGGCGTCGCCGGCCTCTGCGCCGATCGGGCGCGGACCGAGGCGGGGAGCTGCGGCACCCGCACGGCGTGGGGCGTCGCCGGTGGCGTGCCGCTCCTCGACCTGCCCATCGACGAGATCACCGAGGGCGGCGAGGAGCTCGAGGTGGGGGCGCTGCTCGCGCAGCTGCTGCCGCATTTCCAGCGCTTCAAGAGCGCGGTGGCCCGCGACGTCACCTTCGATCTCCACCCGACTATCGTCGACGGGGAGAAGCGTGTGCCCGATTGGTCGCGCTTCACCCCGCTCGATCTCGAGGCGACGCAGCGGATGGCGTTGCGGAGCACGGTGGCGCTGCCCGAGCTGCCGCGCCTCGGGGACGGCTGGCTCGACGGGGCGATCGTCTTCGGCGGCGCCCACACGCCCGATCGCGGCGTGGTGCCCCTCGGCCTCACCGCCGGCGTCGACGCCGACACCGCCGCAGGCGGAGCACCCGACGGCGTGATCGACGATCTCGAGGGGCGGTCGGTGGGCGAGCTGCCGCTGCGGATCGCGCCGCTCCACGGCGGCCTCGAGGGGAGCGACTATGTGGTCCTCGCCCTCGCCGCCAACTTCGCCGGGATGTCCTCGGAGAGCGCCAGCTGCAGCGACGACGATCGGCGCGGCTGCGCCGCGATCGCGGGGCTTCTGGATCGGTCGGCGAGCTTCCCCTTCGACCGCCGGGTCGACTTCGGCGGCGGCGATTTCGTCCCGCCGCTCGAGGCGGCGAGCTGGTCGGCGGCGAGCCGCACCTTCACCCGCGGCGCCGCGCCGGCGGGCGGGGCGAACGTGGTGCGGGTCAAGCTCTCCGCAGGCGACGGCAGGGTCTGGCACGTCTGGATGCCGGCGGATGCCACCGAGGTGGTGGTGCCGCAGCCCGCAGGCGTCGCCGATCGCGCCGGGAGCGCCCGCGCCTCGGTGCAGGCGCTGCGCCTCGAGGTCGGGCTCGAGGAGCTCGTGGGCTTCGGTGGAAGCGATCTCGCCGATCTGGTGGAGGAACTCTCCGCCTTCTCGACGATCGATCTGCCGTGACGTGCCTTGCGTCAGCCGCCGAAGATCGAGCGGCGGCTGGCGAGGCGCTCGTCGAGCATCGCCTGGATCGTGGTGCGCACGTGCTCCGAGAGGCGCAGCACCAGCGGATCGTCCTTCGCCGAGTCGGCGCCGTGGCCGGCGAGGTCGATCGGATCGCCGATGTCGATGTGCCATTTGGCAGGCAGCGGCACCAGGCCGGCGAGGCCGAGCCAGGGGAAGGTCGGGGTCACCGGCAGGAAGGGGAGCCCCAGGTTCCTGCCGGGCACGCGGCCGAGCAGCGGGTGGATCTCCTCCGAGCCCACGATCGAGACCGGCACGATCCGGGCGCCGGTGCGCAGGGCGAGCTTGGCGAAGCCGCCGCGGCCGAAGCGCTGCAGCCGGTAGCGCTCGCGGAAGGGCTTGCCGAAACCGGTGGCGCCCTCCGGGAAGACGGCGATGGCGCCGCCCTGTCCGAGGATCCGCTCGGCGTTCTCGGGGCAGGCGCGCACCGCGCCGAGGCGGTTGATCACCACACCCAGCGCGGGGAAGTGGAAGACGTCGTCCTCCACCAGCGGCCGCACCTCGCGGCCGAGGCGCCTGCAGGCGAGGGCGAGCATCGCCGAATCCCAGGGGATGGCGCCGGCGCGGTTGGCGACGAGGATCACCGGGCCGCTCTGCGGGAGCCTGTCGCCGCCGTGGAGCTCGACCCGGAACCAGCGGTCGTAGACCCAGTCGAGCAGGGGGCGGACCTGCTCCTCGAAGTTGGGATCGAAGCCGAGCTCGTCCACGTCGAAGGAGGGCGCGGTGCCGGGGAGGCCGAGGAGCTGGCGGAGCGCCACCAGCGCCGCGTTGGCGGCGTCCGCCGGACGGTGGGGCTCGCGCTGCTGCTCGAGCGGCGCAGCCGGCTCGCGGGGCGGGGAGGGCGGCACCGCCGGCACCGCCACCACCGCGGGCCCGCGGCTCGCGGCGAGGTCGGAGGGGAGGAGGCCCGCGTCGCCGGCGATCGGCTCCTCTTCGTGGCGGGCGGGGGGCGGCTCGGGGACCACGGCGACCTTGCGGCCCGCTGGCGGCGAGGGCCTGCGGCGCCTGGGGCGCGAGGCGGGCTGCGCCGGCTCGGGGACCACCGCCTCGGTGGGGAGCTCTGCCTCGGCGTGGGCCGCGGCTTCGGCGGGGGGCTCGGCCTCCACGTGTGCCGCTGCTTCGCCGGCTTCGGGAGCAGCGACCGGCTGCGCCGCCTCCGCGCCAACGGGCTCGCGGACCGCAGCGCCCCTGCGGAAGGGATCGTTGCCCAGCGCCCTGGGCTTCTTCGCCTTCGCCATGATGCGTCCCTTCACGCCACCCGGCGTGCGCGCTCGGCGAGGGCGACGATCGCCTCCCGCGTGCTGTAACGAGGTGTGAATCCGAGCTCGCGCTCGTAGCGGGTGCCGTCCGCCACCCAGACGTAGCGCAGGTAATCGAGCATCGACGCCGGCGTCGGCGTCACGCCACTCGCCCGCAGCCCCTGCAGCGCCGCTGCTGCCAGCGGACCGGGGAGCGGCAGCGGCTGCGCCCCGCAGAGCCGGAGCGCGGTGGAGAGCGGCATCACGCCGTGGGGCGCCACGTTGAAGACGCCGCGGGGGCCCTTGCGCACCGCAAGCTCCAGCGCGTCGAGGGCGTCGCTCTCGTGGAGCGCCTGGATCAGGGGATCGTAGCCCGCCACCGTCGGCGCCACGGGCCTCGTCAGGTAGCGCTCGAAGAGGTTCTTCGCCGTGGGGCCCACCACCGGCGCGAAGCGCAGCACCGAGACCGCCACCTCCTCGTGCTCCCGGGCCCAGCGCATCGCCTGCCGCTCCGCCTCGACCTTGTCGTTGACGAAGCGCGAGTGGGGCGACCCCCGCACCGCGTGATCCTCGGTGAGGAGGTTCGGGTTCTTGGGGTGGGCGCCGTAGACGGTGGTGGTCGACTGCACCACCACCCGCTCCACCTGCGCCGCCGCAGCAGCGGTGAGCACGTGGAGCGTGCCGATCGCCTCCAGCTCGTGGGCGTAGGTGGCGTTGTGGATCGGGCTGGCGAAGAAGGCGAGGTGGACCACCGTGTCCACGCCCTCGACCTCGAGCACGTCGGCGAGCTCCTGATCCGCCGAAGGCCTGGTGAGGTCGACCCGCCGGAAGATCATCCGCTGCGGCACCTGCCGGGGCGGCCGGAGATCGATCGCCACCACGCGCTCGATCGAGGGATCGCTCGCGAGCCGCTCCGCGAGGCCGACCCCGAGGACGCTCTGCGAACCGACGATTGCCACGACCCGCGGCAGCGCCCTCTCGGTGCGCCGCGCCTTCCGCTTCTTCCCCGCCATGGGCGGGTTGTACGGTCCGCCCGAAAGCCCCGTCAAGCAACACCGGTTGCCTGCGGGAGCGGTCCTACGTACCCTCCGCCGCCGTGTCCCGCATCCGTGTCCTCTCCGCCGACGTCGTCAACAAGATCGCTGCAGGCGAGGTGGTCGAGCGGCCCTCTTCCGTCGTGAAGGAGATGGTCGAGAACGCCCTCGACGCAGGCGCCACCCGCGTCGACGTCGAGCTCGCAGACGGCGGCCGCCAGCTGATCAAGGTGGCGGACGACGGCCACGGCATGAGCCGGGAGGAGGCGCTGCTCTCGCTGGAGCGCCACGCCACCTCCAAGCTCCGCGATGCCGAAGGGCTCTTCTCCATCGCCTCCTTCGGCTTCCGCGGCGAGGCGGTCCCGGCGATCGCCTCGGTCTCGCGCCTCACCCTGATCACCCGGGAGCCCGACGCGCTCGAGGGCACGCGGATCGAGATCGAGGGCGGCACCCTGCAGCTCTGCGAGCCCGCCGGCGCGCCGCGGGGCACCTCCTTCACCATCCGCGACCTCTTCTACGCGGTGCCCGCCCGGCGGAAGTTCCTGAAGCGCGCCGAGACGGAGTCCGGCCACGCCACGGAGGCGCTGATCCGCCTGGCGCTGGCGCGGCCCGACGTGGGCTTCTCCCTGCGCTCCGGCGGGCGGATGGTCTTCCAGTCGCCAGCCTCCACCGACGTGCGGGAGCGGATCGCCGCTGCGATCGGCAAGGAGGTCTTCCCCCACCTGCTGCCGGTGGAACACGAGCACGGCTTCTTCGCGGTGCGCGGCCACGTCGCCTCGCCGGAGTGGTCGGCGCCCACCAACCGCGCCATCTACACCTACGTGAACGGCCGCTTCGTGCGGGATCGGCAGCTCCTCCACGCGGTGGGGCGGGCCTTCGCCGAGGTGCTGCCCGACGGCCGCTTCCCCAGCGCGGTGATCTTCCTCGACATGCCGCCGGGCCAGGTCGACGTGAACGTGCACCCGCAGAAGATGGAGGTGCGCTTCTCCGATCCGCGCGGGGCCTACGAGGCGATCTACCGCGCGATTTCCGAGACGGTGCGCACCGCCGATTGGCTCGAGGCGAAGGGCGCGCGAAACTCGTCGGCTCCGGCGCCGCGGCACTACGAGGTGCCCGCCTCGCCGCAGCCCGTCCTCGACTGGCACGCCAGGGCCCGGGCCGGCGCCTCCTCCGCGCTGCAGGCGGGCGAGGGCGTGCGCGAGGCGGCTGCTGCGCTCTGGCCCCGGGCCGGCGACGCGGAAGCTGCAGGCGCCACGGAGCCGGCGGGCTTCTTCGCCTCCCTGCGCGCCATCGGCCAGCTCGCCCGCGGCTACCTCGTCTGTGAATCGCCGGCGGGGGATCTGGTGGTGCTCGATCGCCACGCCGCCCACGAGCGGATCACCTTCCAGCGCCTGCGGGAGGCGTGGGCGAAGGGGGAGAGCGCGGGCCAGCCCTTCCTCTTTCCCGCCACCCTGGAGCTCGGGATCGCGGACGCGCGGGTGCTCATCGAGTGGCTGCCGCAGCTGGCGCAGCTCGGCTTCGAGCTCGAGCCCTTCGGCGGCACCACCTTCGCGCTCAAGGCGGTGCCGTCGGCGCTGGTGGGGAGCGAATACCCGCGGGTCCTCGGCGATCTGGCCCGGGAGCTCGCCGGGGCCGAGCGCTTCGACGACGTGGTGCAGCGCCTCCTCGCCCTGGTGGCCTGCCACGGCAGCTCGCGGATCGAGCAGGCGCTGACCCAGGACGAGGCGAAGGCGCTCCTCGGGGCCCTCGACGCGGCGGTCGCCTCGGGGAGCTGCCCCCACGGCAGGCCGGTGGTGGCGGAGATGTCGCTGGCGGAGCTGGAGAAGCGGGCGGGCAGGCGTTAATCGCGGGGCAGGGGCGCCAGCGCCGCCTGCACCGCCGGGCGCTTCGTCCAGCGGTGGGCCCAGCCGTAGAAGACGAGCTGGGCCAGGAAGAAGCCCGCCCAGAGCATCGCCACCAGCACGTGGGAGACCAGGGCGGCGAGGGCGAACTCGCGCACCGTCCCCGTCTGCTGCAGCTGCTCCGCGAAGCCGGTGCGGTAGGCGCCGTAGAGCTGCAGCTGCACCCAGCCGTGGACCAGCACCGCGAGGAAGGCGTAGGCCTGCGAGAGCACGAGCCCCGTGCGCAGCAGCTGCAGGCCCGAGGCGGTGCGGAGCCTGGCGGCGAGGGCGCCGGCGAAGAGCCCCGCCGAGGCGACGACGTTGACCGCGCCCAGGGCGTTGAGCACCGGCCGGGCCCGGCGCATCACCTCTTCCTGCACGCGCCCGAGCCGCTCGAAGATCGCCTTGATCTCCTCCCACGCCGCCTCCTCGCCGGGAGGGGCCTCGGGGAAGAAGGCGGGCAGGCCCGCCTCGGGGATCGGCTCGCGCCAGGAGAGGACCATCCCCAATCCGAGCGAGAAGCCGATCGCGCCGAGGACGGCGCAGATGCCGAGGACGAGCGTGATACGCGGGGCGCGGGCGGTCGGGCGGCTCTCCATCGGGAGTGGGTCATACTCCATCGGGCGGCAAAGGACAGCGGCTTTGGCGATCCGGCCGGGCAGGCAGGGGCCCGCCGGCTCCTCCTTGACCGGCGCCGGTCGCGAGGGCACCCTCCGCCGCCTATGGCCGACAAGCTCCACGACGACGAGGTTCGCGCTCTCGACCGGCCCGCAGCAGCAGCCGGGCGCGAGGCGATGGTCCCCTCCTCCTACGCGGAAAAGGCGATGAGCTCCCTGCTCCGCCTCCACGAGGATCTCGTGGAGGAGAAGGAGCGGCGCATCGATCTCTACCGCCGGCTGATGGAGCGCGAGCAGTCGCTGGCGGAGATGCGGGCCTACGTGAAGCTGCTCGAGGTGGAGCTGGCGCGGCGGGGCTTCGATCCCACCGCCTATGCCATCGATCCCGCCTCGGCCCCGCCCAGCGCCGAGCAGCGCCACGCCGTGGCCACCGCCGCCGCCGCCGCTGCCTCGACGGCGCCGCGGGCCGAGCCGCCCCCGCCGGCACCGCCGCAGCAGCCCCCGGCAGCCTCCAGGCCGCCGAGCGCCCCGCAGCCGGCGCCGGCCAGCTCCCGCGGCGAGCCCCACGGCGCCCCGGTCCTCGCCTGGACCCCTGCCAGCGGCAAGGGCTGGGAGATCCGTTGAAGCGCCTCCTCCTCGCAGCGGCGCTCCTCACGCTTCCCGGCCTGGCGGGCGCCCGCTCGCTGGCCCGCGAGGGCACGGTGGCGATCCTGCCCACCGCCCGCTTCGCCCCGGCGCCGAAGGGCTTCGACGGCGCCCCGGTGGCGCCGGCCCTCGGCCTCTCCTTCGGCTTCAAGCCGGAGGCGAATTTCGAGATCGGCATCGACATCGGCGGCTCGCTCTCCGAGGCGAAGGGGGCGAGCGGCACCTGGGATCTGCTCGGCGCGCCGCTCCTCCTGCGCTTCAGCTGGACCCCGCTGCCGCACCTCGATCTCCGCCCCGTGCTCCACGCCGGCGTGGGCAAGGCCCTCGTCACCGTGGACGGACCGAGCTACCGCGAGCACACGCCCTACGCGCTGCAGGCGACCGCCGGGCTGCAGGCCGACCTCTCCGACACGGTCGGCCTCTGGCTGGACGGCGGCTACCTCTACGCCCGGGCGGAGGACCCGGCCCTCGGCACGGTAGACGCCGGCGGCATCCTCGCCCGCGCGGGCCTCTACTTCCGCTGGGAGCCGATCCCGAAGCGCGGCTTCTGAAGGCCCAGCGCCCTCAGCGCTCGCCGCGGGAAGAAACGCTTGCTTTCCGAGCGTTTGCGCGGTGAACTTCAAATTCTCAACACCGCAGCGAACTGCCGGAGAGGTCGATGGAGAAGGAGCTCGCGGAGATCCGCAAAGAGATCGTCGAGGCCCGCAACCTCGTGATCAAGAACGACAACCTGCTCAAGAACCTCGGCTCCGACCTCAAGGTCATGGCCAAGAAGCAGGAGTCCTTCGAGCGCAAGCAGTGGGTCTCCTCCGGCGTGGCCTACCTCGCCTTCGCCGCCCTCGCCGCCACCGTCGGCATCCTCGGCGCCCAGGGCTACGTGGCCCAGGCCCGCAGCGAGATCGAGACCCTGACCGTCACCGCCGCCGAGGCGACCGCTGCGGCCACCGCGGCCAAGGCCGAGCTCGACGCCAGCCGCGAGGGCTCCAAGGCGGCGCTGGCCGCCTACCTGAAGCTCGACGCCGGCACCGCGGAGGAGCGCGAGCAGGCGGCGATGCAGCTGGCGCAGGTCGACAAGACCAGGCTCTCCCGCCTCGAGGCCCGGGCCCTCGACGATCGGGGCCGCGCCATCATCCAGTCCCTGGCCGACGAGAAGTACGCCGCCGGCCGCACCGCCTACCTGCGCCGCAACTACAAGGAATCGGCTGCGGAGATCGGCAAGGCGATGGCCCTCTGGCCCGAGCACCCGGAGGCGGACGACTACGCCTTCTACCTGGGCTCCGCCGCGATCGAGAACCAGACCTACGACGTGGCCGCAGCGAACCTGCAGCGCTTCGTCGACAAGGCCAAGGGGCGCAAGAACAAGGACTACGCCTACCTCCTCCTCGGCCAGGCGTACGAGATGCTCGGCCAGAAGGACAAGGCCGAGGCCGCGCTCCGCGAGGGGATCCAGAACTACCCCGCCAGCGATTTCTACCGGCCGATGCGCGGCAGGCTCTCGCGGCTGCGCAAGGCGGCGGCGGAGTGATCCGCCCCGCCGGGCCCCGCCCAGGCCCCCTGGGCGGGAAAGGCGGGGAAGTCGGGGAAGTCGTTGACCACCGGACCCATTGCCTTCTAGGTTGCGCGCCGTGAGCGCCGAGACCAAGCCGAAGCAGTTCCGGATCTACCGCCGCGTCTTCACCGGCATCCACATGGTGGTGGCGGTGGTCTTCGGTTCGCTCCTCGCCGCAGGGGTGTGGGGCGGCATCTCCGAGATCCGCCCGGCCCGCAAGCTCGCGCCCCTCTCCGCTGCAGCCTGCGTCGAGCGGGCGGCGGCGCTCCACGACGAGCTCCTCGCCAGGCTCGGCTCCTTCCCCCACGCGGACTCCGCTGCGGCGGAGGGCGCCGCCTTCGAGCAGTGGTCGGTCGCCTACCGCGCGCGGCTCCTCGAGGCCCGGGCCCGCTGCAAGAAGCCGGAGGGCGGCAGCCCCGACCAGGCCCGGGCGGCACAAAAGGCGTTCGGCGCGGTGATCCGCACCCTCGACCTCTCCGCCATCACCGCCACCCACTGGGCCCGGCATCTCGGCCCCTCCCTCGACGACGCCGCCGGCGCCATCGAGGAGGCCCGCCAGATCCGCTAGCCAGCCGAAGGCGTCCCGGCCCAGCTCGAGCGCCTTGCGCTGGAGCGCGGCATACGTGGCCTGCTCCGCCTCCCGCTCCGTGCGCAGCCTGGCGTTTGCCTGCTGCAGCGTGAGCTCGCCGAGCTTCTCGTTCAGGTAATCGGTCACGTATTGCGCGAGGCGCTCTTCGCCTCGCTCAGCGCTTTCGCGCATCACTCGCCCACGCGTTTTCGTCGTGCTACCCGGCGAGGACGACGCGTGCCTCCAGGTTGGGTTGACGGCTGTGGCGCCGCTGTAGCGAAGCGCTGCGGTACGACGCGGGCTGTAGGAAGCGCGAGCGCTTATGCATACCGTGAGAGCCCCCTTGACAAAATTTGCCGAGGACCCCGAGGCTTAGCAGGCAGTCGAAGCACGGATTGACGAGGTGCCTCCTGACGAGGTGCCTCCTGAGCTACTGCGATGCCGACTCCATCTCGATTGCCCTCCGCCAACTCGCCTCTGCAATCTGCTCTGCGGTTGGCCGGCATGCGAGCGTGCCGGCTGCTTTTCAGGATCGAAGCCCGCGTGGCCGGCGGTAGCAGTGGCTTCTGGGCGGCGTCTGTTTCGGCAACCGGCCCAGTCGTTCGGCTCTACTCCGGTACGTCGCTATTGGGGGAGTGGTCGGTCGCAGCGCCCTTCCTACCGGTCGATTATTCGATTCGAGGCAACCTGGTCCGGGTGGCCCTTCCGATCAGCAGCGGCTCAATCGGGAGCATTGAGCTGATCCGATCGCCGTTCGATACGGCTCCGAGCTCGTTGGTCGACTACGACGGTGACACCATTCCTGATGCATTTGATAACTGCACCTGTACCGCCAATGCTCAGCAGCTCGACTCGAATCGAGACGGCATCGGCAACGCTTGTGATCCGGACTTCGACGAAAGCGGCAGCGTGGACTCGGCGGACGCGACGTTCATGCAGGCTTGCATCGGCTTTGCCTTGTACGCGAACGAGGTCTCGCCATACCACAATCCGTCGCGAGACGAGTCGTGCGCGGTTGGCGATCTCGATGAGGACGGCCTGGTCACCGCGGGCGATCAGGCGATGCTGACTGCTCGCCTTGGTGCCGAAGCGGGACCGAGCGCGTTCGCGGAGCGTGCGGGAGGCAACTCATGTCCCTGAGCCGAGTGAACACGCGGTTGTCGGTTTCGTTGGGTCTCCTCCTCGTCAACGCTGCTTGCATCAACGACGAGCCGCCGGCGCGTTGTGGCCGCTCGGGCACCGTGCGGCTCGCGACGTCGGCTTTCCTCTCGGTCGAACTCGAGCTGTCCCGGGATTTCGTCTACGCGCTGCAGGGGGCCTACCGTGAGGACGGTGCACCCTACATGTCGGTCGCCCGCTATTCCGTCGACGATCTCTCCGTCGAGCGATTCGTGCCGGAGTCGGGCACGGTGACGGAGATCACTTCGAGCGGCTCGGGCTTGTACTTCAACGTGGGTGACCGCATCTGGGGAGACCAGCCGCGGGATGGCGGCCCTCGTCCGATCGTCGGTCAGTGGTCGGAAGTCTGGTACTGGCCGGATGGAGGTAAACCGTCACGGTTGTCGGAGCAGGACTGGTTGATCTTCAGCCTCGAGGCCTGGGGCGATGGCGTTCTTGCCCAATACCTGCGTGACGACGATACGGTGATTGCTTCGCTGTCTCGGGAAGGGACGTGGACCGAGTTTCACGCGTTTCCCGAAACGAAGGCAGATGTGAACATGCTCGGTGACGGAGAGCAGCTCTACGTCTATCTCCAGAGTTGGGGGCGTGATGCTCTGTACCGCTTCGATCGCAAGGGTAAGGTGCTCGATCTCCACGAGGCCGTGAGCACCAATCCCGAACTGAAGGCTCAGTCCATCTTCTCGGTGGACGGGTATCTGTATGTCGATTTGCGGGGGCCCATCCGCACCGACCTTTACATCCCGGCCTACGGAGATTTGCTCGAGATTGCGCCGGACGGAACGGCCACGACGCTGGTGGGGTGGGAGAATCGGGGGCGAGCATCGCTGGCGGCCGACTCGTCCACGGTCTTCTACGCGATGCAACCGGCTGTCGAGAAAGAGCCCGCCGACGCGGGCCAGATTCGGATGCAGGTGCGGAGGGGGGAGGAATTGCAGGTCTTTCGCGAGGGGCTCGTGGGACCGACCGCGCTGGCTGCCGATGACTGGCGGCTCGTGGTGGAGCAGCCGAGCGCGGAAGAGCAGCGGGTGTACCACCTCGACCTGACGATGCGTCGCACCGGCTCCGAGGTCCCCGGCTGCGGGTAGACCCCGGCTGCGCCCAGCCGATTCGCAGCGTGGTCGGTCGCACCGCCCTCCGACCACGACTGCGCGTGGCGCGACCACGCCCAGAAGGTCGAGCATGAGCTCGAGACGCTGCAGGCGCAGATCGCTGCCCTGCACGGCTCGTACGCACCCGGCAATTTCTCGCGCTCTCCCCTCGTCGCTCTGACTGGCGAATCGGCTCAATCGTCTGCGGGGAGCGCGAGGCCGAAGCGGCCCGCTGCGTCGGTGAGCGATTCGCCGACCACCTTCGCCTCGTCGCCGTCGACCCGCCAGGCGCGGACCACCGCCCGGGGCAGGGGCACCGCCGCTCCGTCGGAGGTGCCGACCACGGTGCCCACGACCCGCGCCGGCTCCGGCAGCTGCAGGTCGAGGGTGCCGCTCTGGAGCAGCGGGCTCTCCTGCTCGAAGCGCCGCCACGCCGCTGCGGGGTCTGCCGGGATCACGAGCAGCTCGTAGCGGCCCGGATCGAGCTGGAGCTCGTAGCGCCCCGAGGGCGCGCTCACCGTCTCCGCCCACCTGCCGCCTTCGACAGGCAGCGCGCGGATCCGCGCGCCGCCGAGGCTGGTGCGATCCGGCGCTGCGACGCGGCCGGTGAGGACGAGCTGCTGCTGCAGATCGATCCGGTAGCTGGCGGGGGCGCCGCTCTCGACGATCGCCACCTCGTCGCAGGGCCCGCCCTCGGGCGGCGCGAGGCAGCGGCCGGTCGCCGCGGCGACGAAGGGCGGCGGCTCCGCCTCGATCCGGTAGCTGCCGGGGAGCAGCCAGAGCTCGTAGCGTCCGGTGGCGATCTCCGCTGCTGGCGGCGGCTCGAAGCGATCTGCGCCCGGCTCGACGAGCGGGATCGCGCGGACCGTGGCGGCGGCGACCGGCGCGCCGTCGGGCCCCGCCACCTCCACGGTGATCCGCTCGAGCACAGCCGCCTCCCCGACGCCGACCTCGTGGATCACGTCGTCGTCGGGCGCGGGCAGGAGCACCGCCCTCTCGGCGACGGTGGGGTAGGCGCCTGCAGCGGGGACGAGGCGCAGCTCGATCTCGCCGCCGCTCGGCGCGGCGAAGGGGAGCGCCCAGCCACCTGCAGGCGTGGTGCAGGGCGCGCCCTCCTCGTGCTCGATCGCGAGGGTCTGGGAGAGGGCCGCGCCGGTGAGGGGATCGTGGATCCGGGCGAGCAGACCGCAGCGGGGCCGCGGATCGCGCACCGGATCGACGAGCACGGCAAAACGCGCGAGCCCCGCTGCCGCCGCCGTCGCGACGAGGCCGAGGGGCTCGGTCTCGCAGCGGGCGAGCTGCACCGCGCGGCGCTCTGGCGGCGGGGGAGGGCCGTCTTCGCCGGGGGCGAGGAGGAATTCGAGGGTCCAGGTGCCGGGGGGTAGGCCTAGGGTGAAGTCGCCGTCCACCTGCTGCTGGAAGTGGCGCACCTGCCCCGGCAGGCCCGCGGGGGTGCCATGGATCAGCACCGTCGCCTCCGCCTCGACGGTGCCCGCGATCGCCTCCGGGGCGCAGAAGCCGAAGCGCAGGGGCTGCCTGCCCATGGCGAAGGTGGCGGCGTGCAGGCCCGTGCCCGGCTGCGGCACCACCTCGAAGGTGAGCGTGCCCCCGGGCTCGCCGAGCTGCTGGCAGGTCTGCGCGAAGCAGGTGAGCCCTTCGGCGCATTCCTCGTCGAGCTCGCACTCCGAGCCCACCGCGCCGGCGCAGGCGCTCGAGGCGAGCAGGAGCAGGACGAGAAGCGTTCTCATAGGAGCGGGCAGCTCTCGTCGGTGACGATCAGGTCCCAGCTGGCCAGGTCCCAATCCTTGCCGGCGAGCACCGCGCGGTTGGCGGGCTCCGCCTCGGGATCGGGATCGAAGCCGTCGGAGACCACCGCCTCGATCCGCACGTGGCCGTATTGCACCCAGTTGTTGGGGCGGACGACGAACGCCTCCGCGGGCCCCGGCCGGATCCCGTCGACCATCTCCGGCGAGGCGGGGATGGTGGCCACCCGCGACGGCACGGTGCGGTCGGGGCCGTAGTCGACGAACCAGCGGATCTCGAGGCTGTCCTCCCGGTCGAAATCCTCGATCCCCTCCAGCGCGAAGGTCACCGTGGGGCAGTGGCGCGAGATCACCACGCGGGTCGAGTCGGGGGAGAGCAGGACGATCCGCGGCGCGGCGTTGCCGACCCGCGGCGGCTCCATCTCCTCGATCTCCTGGGGCACGAGGCAGCCGGAGGCGAGCAGCGCCGAAGCGAGGAGCGGCAGCGCGAGGCGTCTCATCGATCGTCCCCGTCCTCGTCGCCCTGCCGCTCGGATTCGAGGTGGCGGAAGATGGTGCGCGGATCGACGCCGAGGTCCCTGGCGGTCTTGGTGCGGTTGCCGCCGTTCCGCTCGAGGACCTCGTTGATGTAGCGCTTCTGGAACTCTTCCTTCGCCTGCTGCAGGGGCATGATCGGGTCGAGGTTCTCGGGGCGCAGCTCCAGATCGTCGGCGGAGACCAGCGCCCGGTCGGCGAGGACCACCGCCTTCTTCACCCGGTTCTCCAGCTCGCGCACGTTGCCCGGCCACGCGTATTTCTTCATCGCGATGGTGGCGTTGGGGGTGAAGCCGCGGGTCTTCGCGCCGAACTCCCGGGAGAAGAGCGAGAGGAAGAAGCGGGCGAGCACCACCACGTCCTCGCCGCGCTCGCGCAGCGGGGGCAGGTGGAGGTTCACCACGTTGAGCCGGTAGTAGAGATCCTCGCGGAAATTGCCCCGCTTGATCTCCTCCTCGAGGTTCTTGTTGGTGGCTGCCACCACCCGGATGTCCACCGGCTCGGCGCGGTTGTCGCCGACGCGGGTGACGGTGCGCTCCTGCAGCGCCCGGAGGATCTTCACCTGGAGGTGGACCGGCATCTCGCCGATCTCGTCGAGGAAGAGGGTGCCGCCGTTCGCCGCCTGGAAGCGGCCGACCCGGGACGCGACGGCGCCGGTGAAGGCGCCCTTCACGTGGCCGAAGAGCTCGCTCTCCAGCAGGTTCTCGGGGATGGCGCCGCAGTTGATCGCGACGAAGGGGCCGTTCTTGCGGGTGGAGCGCCGGTGGATCTCGCGGGCGAGCATCTCCTTGCCGGTGCCGGTCTCGCCGGTGACCAGCACCGAGATGTCGGTGCCGGCGATCTTGTCGATCTTCCGGTAGACGTCCCGCATCGCCGCGCAGGCGCCGAGGATCTCGCCGTAGCGCGAATCGTCGAGGGCCTTGCGCAGCTCGCGGTTGTCGAGCTTGAGCTCGTTGACGAGGAGGGCGTTGCGCAGGAGCAGCGAGGCCTGCGCCGCGAAGATGGTGAGCAGGTCGAGGCTGTGCTCCTCGAAGAGGTTCACCACGCTGTCGTTGCCCACGTAGATCAGGCCGAAGAGGTTGCCCTTCTCCATCAGAGGCGCGCACATCACGCTGCAGAGCTTGAGGTTGACCACGCTGGCGGCGGAGTTGAACTCGGCGTCGTGCAGGGCGTCGGAGACGATGAGCGGCCTTCTGCTCTTCACCACCTTGGCGACGATCGAGTCGGAGACGCGCTCGATCGCGTCCTCGATGTTCTGCTTGCCGAGGTTGCGGGCCACCTTCACCCGGAGCTCGCTCCCCTCGAAGAGGATGAGGAAGCCCTTGTCGGCGTTCACCACCTCGATCGCCGCGTCCATCAGGTTCTCGAGGACCTGCTCGATCTCGTAGTCGCCGAGGAGCCGCTCGGAGAAGGCGTGGATCTGCCGGAATGCAGCGAGGGCCTCGGCGGAGAAGCCCTTCGCCGGCGCGAGCTGCGCCGCCGCCTCGTCCTCGAGGAGGAGCTCGGCGCCGCCGACGCCGAGCACGTCGCCGCTGCGGAGCACCGCCTCGTTCTTCTTCCTGCCGTTGAAGAAGAAGTCGGCGTCGAGGGCCACCACGTTGCAGGCGTCGCCTGCCATCTGCAGGTGGAGCGCCGACGCGGGGACGGAGGGATCGGCGATCACCACGTCGTTGTCGGCGGAGCGGCCCACGGTGGTGATCCGCTTGATCAGCTGCACCGTGCGCGTGGTGCCGTCCGGAAGTCGCAGGGTGAGGGAAGGCATCGGGAAGCTCCGCAACTAGAAATCGAGGCCGAGGCCGAGGAAGCCGCCGTCGGGGTGGACGGAGACCTGCGGCGAGAGGGTGGTCGAGCCGGTGGCTGCAGGGGCGCGGGGCCGCGCCTGTCCGAGGGGCCGCACCGAGGGGCGGACCACCTCCGACTCGTAGTGGATCAAGGCGTCGGCGATGCCGTAGCCCCAGGCGCCGTAGAAGACCGCGGCGGAGGCCCACTTCACCGCGTCGAGGGTCTGGGCGGTGCCCACCTCGTTGCCGGAGAAGCCGCCGTCGTCCCGCATGTTCTCGATGGCGAGGTAGCTCAGGCCCGAGGTGAGGCCCGCCACGATCTGCACCGCGGCGAGCGCGATACCGGTGGCGTCGTCGCCGTTCTGGAACTGGCCGGCGCCCAGGGGAAGGAAGACGAGGGCGAAGTTGTGCCGCTCCACGTGGGCGCCGGCGAGGCCGCCGCTGCCGCCGCGCTGCTGCTCCTCGAGGAAGCGGCGCCGCGCCTCCTCCTCCGCCCGGCGCGCCTCCTTGGCGAGGCGGCGCTGCTCCCGGATCGGCGCGAGCTGTGCCTCGTGGACCGCCTTCACCTCTTCGAAGAATTGGACCGCAGCAGGCGGGGTGAAGAAGGGATCGAGCCGGTATTCGGGCTCGATCGAGAGGAGCTGGAGGAAATAGCGCTCCGCCTTCGCGAGGCGCTCGGTGCTGTCGCCGTAGAACCAGGCGAGGCCCGCCACGCGGTTCGCCTCGATCAGCTGATCGTCGCTGGCGAGCACGTTCTGTTCGAGGAGCTCCTCGACGATGTCCCGGGCCCGATCGTACGCGCCGTATTCGAAGTAGTCCTTGGCCCGGCGCAGATCCGCGTCGGAATCGGCGGATGCCGCCAGCGGCAGGGCGAGAAGGACGAGCAGGGTGAGGATGAAAGCCTTCAAGGATCCCGGGCCTCCAACGACACCCGCTGCGTGCGCGCCTTCTGGCCCGCCCGCACCACCACTTCGCCGCTCGCGGCAGCGAGCCCGGTCCGGCCCCGGGGCGGCAGCACCTGGAAGCGCACCGTCTTCACGTAGCGGTCGCGGCCGGGGTCGTCCTTCGAGAAGGCGACGGGCACGCCGCCCCGTGCATTCACCTGCGCCACCGTACCCTTGAACGTGCCCTCGAACCAGACCTCGGCCTCGGGCTCCTCGCACTCGATCTCGAACCAGCCGCTCTCCAGCGGCGCGAGGGCGACGCTGCGGCGCAGGGTCTCGTCGCCCGGGCGCAGCACCACCATCTCCTCCCAGGGCTGGCAGCAGGCGGGGTGGGCGAGGGCGAAGGTGTGCTCGCCGGCGGGGAGCTCGCCGCTCCAGGCAGGGGCGACGGTCTCGATCCGGTTGCCGTCGATGTAGAGGCTCGCGCCCTGGGGGACCCAGCGCAGCTGCACCCGCTGCATCACCACCGGGGCGGGGGCCGGGCGCTCGGCAGGCTGCTGCTTCGGCTCGGGCCGGGGCTCCGTTTCCGTCTTCGGCGCGCTCGGCTTCGGGGCCGGGGCCGCCGGCGCCTCGACCTCCGGCGGCGGCGCGGGGACCGCCGGCTCCGGCGGCGCGGCGGCGACCGGCTCGGCGGGAAGAGGTGCCGGTGCCGGTTCCGGGGGCGGCGCTGGAGCAGGCGCAGCTTCCTCCACGTCGAGGGAGCGAAGCGCGAAGGCCCCGCCGCCGACGGCGAGGAGTCCCGAGAGCGCGAGGGCGCCGATCCGCAGGCGCTTCTGCAGCTGCCGCCGCCTTCGCATCGCGCCGAGGTGCCGGTGCACCCGAGCGTTCCCCTCGTCGAGGGCGAGCACCCGGTTGAAGAGCGAAAGGGCCCTCGCGGGACGCTTCTCCGCCAGCGCCGCCTCACCCTCCGCCACCAGCCGCTCCACCAGGCGGCGCCGGGCCGCCTCGGCGAATGCCGCCGGATCGAGGAAGAAGGCCCGCAGCGTCTCGTCGATCCGCTCCCCGCCGAGCGGGGCCACGATCGGCTCCAGCGCCGCGTGGAGCTCCGCCATGCTCGCCGGCCGCGCCGCGGGCTCACGCTGCAGGCAGCGTTCGATCAGGGCGGCGATCTCGTCGGAGCACGCAGGCGCCACCAGCCGCGGGTCGACGTATTGCCCCTCGAGGATCTGCCGCAGGGTCTGGGTGGTGTTGTTGCCGGCGAAGGCCATCTTCCCGGTGACCATCCAGTAGAGGATCGTCCCCAGGGCGAAGACGTCGGCTGCCTCGCCAGCCTCGCGCCCCTCGATGATCTCCGGCGCCATGTGGAGCGGCGAACCCACCAGGGCGCCGGTCATGGTCATCTTCTCGTCGCCGGAGGTCATCCGGGCGATGCCGAAGTCCATGAGCTTGAGGGCGCCGTCCGCCCGCACCATCACGTTCTCGGGCTTGAGATCCCGGTGGACGATCCCCGCCTCGTGCGCATGGGTGAGGGCCTCGGCGAGGCGGGCCACCACCAGCGCCGCGATCTCCGGGAGGAAGAACCCGACCTCGTCGCCGAAGACCCGCAGCGTGCGGCCGGCGACGAACTCGGTGACGATGAAGGCCTCGCGGGCCTCGTCGCCGGAGAAGTCGTAGATCTCCACGATGCTCGGGTGGCGCAGCCGCGCCACCGCCCGGGCCTCCCGGGAGAAGCGCCGCCGGCTCTCCTCGCGGCTGGCCAGGTGCGGGTGGAGGACCTTGATCGCCACCTCGCGCTGCAGCGAGGTGTCGAGCCCCTTGTAGACGACGGCCATGCCGCCGCTGCCGACCTCTTCGAGGATCTGGTACCGGTCGATGCGGCGGGCGACCAAGGTCTACCTCTCGTCGCCGAAGACGATGCCGAGCTTGCGTGCGTCGCGCACCAGCTGGCCCTGCACGTCGACGAAGCGGGTGACCGAGGCGGAGGAGAGCGGCCTGGCGACGATGTCGTTGCCCTGCAGCGCCACCATGTGATCGAACTGCCCCCGCTCGATCAGCTCCACCGCGCCACAGCCGAAGCGGCTGCCGAGGAGGCGATCGTAGGCGGTGGGCATGCCGCCCCGGGCCAGGTGCCCGAGGACGGTGACGCGGATCTCGTGGTCGGTGACGTGCTGCGAGAGCAGATCCGCGGCGACCTTGCCGGCGCCGCCGAGGCGGACCACGCCGCGCCCCGGGATCGCCGCAGCCGATTCGGCGACGGCCTGCGTGCCGCCCGCCGGCGCCGCGCCCTCCGCCACCACCACGATCGAGAAGGTCTGCCCGCGGGCGCTGCGCCTGCGGATCATCTCGCAGACCGGCTCGATCCGGTAGGGCACCTCGGGGATGAGCACCGCGTCGGCGCCGCCGGCGATCGCCGCGTGGAGGGCGAGGTGGCCGGTGTCGCGCCCCATCACCTCGAGGACCATCACCCGGTCGTGCGACTCGGCGGTGGTGTGGAGCTTGCCCACGGCGTCGGTGGCGGTGGAGCGGGCGGTGTCGAAGCCGAAGGTGACGTCGGTGTCGGAGAGGTCGTTGTCGATGGTCTTCGGGCAGCCCACCACCGGGAAGCCCTTCTGCGCGAGCTGGTGGGCGATCTTGAGCGTGCCGTCGCCGCCGATGCAGACGAGGCAGTCGACGCCCAGGCGATGCAGCCGCTCGATCGTCTGGTCGGAGAGATCGGCCTCGACGAAGCTGTCGCCGCGGTGGACCGCGTAGCGAAAGGGATTGGCCTTGTTCGAGGTGCCGAGGATGGTGCCGCCGCGATCGAGGATCCCGCGGACGGCGGCGAGATCGAGGACCCGGGGCGTGAGTCGCTCCTCCACCACGCCGGTGAAGCCGTCCTCGAAGCCGACGACCTCCCAGCCCAGGCCGCAGGCCGACTTGACCACCGCCCGGATCACGGCGTTGAGGCCGGGGCAATCGCCGCCGCCCGTGAGCACTCCGATGCGCTTCGCCATGAGCCCGCCCCTGGGTGGATGAACCACCGCCCCCGGTGCCAGCGCCGGGGGGCCCGCGAAAGAAGGCCGCATTCTAGGCCCGGCGGGAAGGCTGGGGCAATGGGAACCGTGACATTCGCGTCAGGGTGCCTCCCGGCCATTCCGCTTCCGGGGGCAGCCGTGTTTCCATGGCTCCATGCACCTGCGGCTCCTTCCCCTCGCGCTCCTCCTCGCTGCGGCGCTGCCTGCGGCAGCGGGCGCGGACGTGCTCCGTCCCGCCCTCGGGGAGGCGGCGCTGCTCGGGCCCAGGCTCGAGCTGCCGGGGCTGGCGGTGCGGCCGCCGGCGGGGTTCGCGCCGCTGGATCTGGTGGGCGAGGAGACCGGGGCGCTGGCGCCCGGGGTGCCCGGGGCGCCGCGGACCCTGCTCCTCTCCCTGCTGCGGGAGCCCGACGCGACCTTCACCCTCTCGCGGATCGCCGCCCCCTTCGACGACCGGGCGGGATCCCGCGACCGGCTCGCCAGGGCGGCGCTCGATCACGCCAGCCAGGCCCTCGGCGTGGACCTGCGCCTGCTCTGGGCTGAGGCCGCGGGCGGGGGGGTCGAGCTCGCAGCGCGCTACAAGCTCGCGGGGCAGGAGCGGGGCCTGCTCCTCGCCTTCCTGCCGCTGCACGGAGAGACGCTGGTGGTCGCCCTCTCTGCACCGACCGAGGGGCTGGGAGCCCTGGAGCCCGCCTTCGCCGCGGTGGTGCGGAGCGTCGAGTCGATCGGGCCGCCGCTGGAGCCGCCGGGCCCGGAGCTCTGGCTCCTCGCCGCCGCCTCGCTGGTGGGCGGGGCGGCGGCGGCGCACGTGGCGCGGCGGAACGCTGCCCCGCGGAGCAAGCGGGGCCCGCGGGGCGCTTAACCGAACTCGATGCAGGTGCAGCTGGTGCGGTTGCAGACGCCGGTGGGGCAGCCGCCGCAGTCGGCGGGGCATTCGCAGGCGCAGGTGTCCGCATTCACGGTGCGGTTGCCGGTGCATTCGACAGCGCCGGCGTCGCAGACGCAGCTGCAGGAGGCGTCGTCCCAGGCGAAGCCGGGCGCGCAGCTCTGGGCCTGTTGGCATTCGCAGGCGCAGGCGTCCGGGTTGCACGTGGTGTTGCCGGTGCAGGCGCCGCCGCAATCCGGCGCGCAGCCCAGGGTGCAGGTGAGCCTGTCGCAGTACTGGCGGTTGTCGCCGGTGAAGGGCTGGCCGCAGTCCACCGGGCAGGTCCAGGTGCAGCTCTGCCTGTCGCAGACGAAGTTCTCACCGGGGCTGGGCTGGCCACCGCACGTCTCGTCGCAGGTCCAGCTGCAGCTCGCCTGGTCGCAGACGAAGCCGGGACCTGGCGAGGGACCGCCGCAATCCGCCGGGCACTCGCAGCCGCAGGCCGAGGGGTCGCAGCTCCGCTGTCCGCCGCAGCCGCCGCCGCAATCCGCCGGGCAGGCGAAGGTGCAGGTGGCGGTGTCGCAGGTCCAGTTCGGGCCCGGCGGGTTGCCACCGCAATCGGCGGGGCATTCGCAGAGGTCGGTGACCGGGTTGCAGATCTCCGGCGCCTCGCAGCCGCCGCAGGGCTCGGGGGTACCGTCCGGATCCGGCGAGCGATCGAGCCAGGTCCGGTAGCTCACGGCTACCGGCGCAACCACCGCGCTCTCGGTCCGGCAATCGCCGTAGAAGCTGATCCGGTTGAAGGCGCCGTCGTAGTCGAAGCCGTGGCTGCGGCTGCGGGGCACGTCGCCGGCGTTGCAGCCCGGGCCGCTCGCTGCGATGAGGCCCGCGGCGTCGACGGCGACCTTGAGGGAGGCGGAGATCGGGGGGCGCGAGAGCTCGAGCCGCGAGGTGGAGCCGATCACCGCGTTCACCAGCGTGTTGATGGTGGCGGAGATCTCCTGGAGGTTGGCGAGGTCGCCGATGATCCCGCCCATGCCGTTGATCACGCGGTGGTAACGCTCCGCCTGCGCCACGTCGTTGCAGCCGGCGTTGTGCTGCGCCTGGCAGGTGAGGATGCCGGTGAGGATCGCGGTCTGGTCGCCTGCGCGCGAAGCGTCCCAGTCGGTGAAGTACTGGGTCCAGGAGGACTCGGTGCCGCCGGACTGCTCCGGCTCGTCGGAGACGAAGACCACCACCAGCGTCGCGTCGGGACGGAGCTTGTCCGCCCGGCCCGCGGTCGCCGGCAGGAAGTAGCCGCTCCGCACCGAGGTGTGGCAGTTCGAGCCGCCCTCCAGCGCACACCGCACCGGGGCGAAGCCGTTCTCGCTGCCGCTCCCGCTGGTGCCGGGCGAGGCCGCCTGCCGGAAGGTGGCGATGTCGGTGGTGAAGTCGGCGAGCCGGCCCGAGCCGGTGCCGCGCTCGTCGAGGTCGGTGGTGATCACCGCGATGCGCCAGTCGACGGCGGCGCCGTCGAGCTGCTGGCCCATGGCGGTGGCTGCGTCGGAGAGCGCCGCCTGGTCGTCGTCCATCGAGCCCGAGTTGTCGATGACCCAGAGGAAGTCGATCTTCGGCCAGGGGGCGGTCTGGAAGCGGTCACAGGCGACGTTGGTGCCGTCCGGCGCCTGCCCCAGCGCGGATCCGTTGGCCACGTCGTCGAGGCGCCAGACGTTGTCGCCGGTGAAGGCGCTCGCCCGCACCAGCGAGGCGACCACCACCGCGCGGTTCGGCGAGCGGACCACGTACTCGACCTGGAGCTTGAACGGGCCGTTCGCGCCGGCGGTGCCGGTGAGGAGGCCGGTGGCACCGGGGACGATCGATCCGATCAGGCTGCGGGCTTTCGCCTTGAGATCGCCGGTGCCGGAGAGATCGTAGAGCGCACGCACCGCCGGGTAGCCGTCCCAGGTGGTGAAGGGCTGCAGCACCGGCGAGGAGATCCCGCCGAAGAGGGCGCGGACCGCCTGCTCCTCGGCGATGGCGTCGGCGCCTGCAGGCGCCTTCACCACCGCGAAGGCCGCCATCGGATCGGGCTGGCCGGCGCCCGCAGGGGCGAAGACCATCTTGCCCACGGCGGCGCCGCCGCTCTGCACGGTGGCCACCTCGGTGTAGCTGGGGCGCGTGGCGAGGAGCACGTCGGCCGCCGCCTCCACGTGGAGGGTCACCGGCGCGAGATTCTGGGTGCTGCAGGCCGCGACGGTGGTGGGGGTCGCATCCGCCGGGTTGCGGGGATCGAGCTCGCCGGCGTCGACCCTGCCGTTGCGGTTCGCATCCTCGGCGCCGTCGAGGATCCCGTCGCCGTCGGTGTCGGGATCGAGCGCGTCGCTGGTGGTGGTGGGATCGGCGTCGCCAGCGAAGGCGCAGGCGGGATCGGGCGAGGTGGTGCGCCCGAGCTCGACGCCGTCGAGGAGGCCGTCGCCGTCGCTGTCGGCGCGGGTGGGATCCGTCTCGGTGGCGTCGACGACGCCGTTGCGGTTCGCGTCCTCCTGCCCGTCGGAGATCCCGTCGCAGTCGGTGTCGGCGGAGAGGGCCGAGGTCTCGCCGAGGTTCACCCGCCCGTCCTGGTTGCGATCCTCGAGGCCGTCGGGCAGCCCGTCGCCGTCGGTGTCGGCACGGTTCGGATCGGTACCGGTGACGCCGGTCTCGACCGGGTCGGTGATCCCGTCGCCATCGCTGTCCACGTCCGGCACGAGGGGATCGGTCTCACCGGTGTCGACTCGGTGGTTGTGGTTGCGATCCTCCGCGCCGTCGAGGAGGCCGTCGCCGTCGGTGTCGGGGTTGCGCGGATCGGTGTCGCGATCGGCGGCGTCGATCCTGCCGTTGCGGTCCAGATCCTCGATGCCGTCGTTGATCCCGTCGCCGTCCGTATCGACCAGCAGGGGATCGGTGGTGGTGGAGGGATCCGCGTCGCCGACGAAGCTGCAGGCCGCGTGGGGCGACGTGGTGCGCCCACGTTCGAGGCCGTCGGAGAGGAGGTCGCCGTCGGTGTCGCGGGCGCGGGGATCGGTCTCGCCGGCGTCGATGCGGCCGTTGCGGTTCGCGTCCTCCTCGCCGTCGCCGAGGCCGTCGCAATCGGTGTCGGGCGAGAGCGGATCGGTCTCGCCGGCGTTGACGGTGCCGTCGCCGTTCCGTTCCTCGGTGCCGTCGAGGATGCCGTCGCCGTCCGTGTCCGCGTCGTCGGGATCGGTGCCGATGCGGACCTCGTCCGCGTCGAGGAGGCCGTCGCCGTCGCGATCCGGCTCGGCGGTGAGGGGATCGGTCTCCCCCGGGTCGACGACGCCGTTCCAGTTGAGGTCCTCGTCGCCGTCCTTCTTGCCGTCGCCGTCGGTGTCCGGGTTGCGGGGATCGGTCTCGCCGGCATCCACATTGCCGTTGCGGTTCCGGTCCTCGACGCCGTCGGGGATACCGTCGCCGTCGGTGTCCCGGCGCGCGGCGCTGGTCTCACCCGGATCCTGCTCGCCGTCGGTGTCGAGGTCCTCGAGGGCGTCGGGGAGGCCGTCGCCGTCCGAGTCGAGGGAGAGGGGATCGGTCTCGCCGGCATCGAGCCTGCCGTTGCCGTTGCGATCCTCGGCACCGTCGACGATCCCGTCGCCGTCGGTGTCGGGGCGGGAGGGATCGGTCACCGTCTGCGGATCGGCGTCGCCTGCGAAGCCGTCGCAGCGATCGTCCACGCTCGCGGTGCGGCCGGCTTCGATGCCGTCGAGGATGCCGTCGCCGTCGGAGTCGGGGTTCTGCGGCGAGGTGGTGCCACCCTGCGGGTAGACGGTGCCGAACTCCTCGGCGTCGGTGAGGCCGTCGCAATCCCAGTCGCTGGTCTCGCTCGCGGGATCGGACGGGTTCGGGGGCGGCCGCTGGGTGCCGCCGCTGCCACCGGCGCCGCCGCTGCCTCCCGTGCCACCGCTCCCGCCGGCGCCGCCGGGCCCACCGACGGCCCCGGTGCCGCCGGCGCCGCTGCCTGCGCCTCCGCTGCCAGTGCCGCCGCACCCGACCGCCGCGAGCAGCAGCGCGAGCGCCAGAACCGAAACGTGTCGTGCCATGGTTCCCTCACGCCCGGTGTGGCACCGGACGCCTCCTCGGCGCAAACCTGACACGGCGGATCGAAATGCTGCAATGGAGGCATTTGGCGCCGCTGTGGGGATTCCGGCGCCCGTGTGCGGCGGCGGGCCGGGGCAGCACGACGGGCGCTTCCGCGGCAGCCCAGGAACGCGAAAGGCCCCCGGCGCTGCCGGAGGCCTTTCGTTTCAGCCGCAGGGCGGGGCGCTTACGCCCGCACCTCGGGGGTCACGTTGCCGCCCACCTCGGGAACCGCCGGTGCCGGGTTCTCCACGAAGGGCGTCTTCTCGAGGGTGAGCTCGAGGACCTCGTCCAGGTTGGAGACGAAGTGGAACTCGACCTCCTGCTTCGCCTGCTCGGGGATGTCGATGGTGTCCTTCCGGTTGCGCTCCGGGAGGACGACCCGCTTGATCCCGGCGCGGTGGGCCGCGAGCACCTTCTCCTTGATGCCACCCACCGGCAGCACGTTGCCGCGGAGGGTGATCTCGCCGGTCATCGCCGTGTCGCCGCGGCAGTGGATGCCGGTGAGCAGCGAGACCAGCGCGGTGACGATGGTCACGCCGGCGGAGGGGCCATCCTTGGGGATGGCGCCTGCGGGGAAGTGGATGTGCACGTCGGCCTTCTCGAGGAAGTTGCCCTCGATGCCGAGGAAGCGGCTCTTGCCCCGGACCCAGGAGAGCGCAGCCTGCGCCGACTCCTTCATCACGTCGCCGAGCTGGCCGGTGAGCGTGAGGCTCCCCTTGCCGGGCATGCGCGTCGCCTCGATGAAGAGGATGTCGCCGCCAGCAGCGGTCCAGGCCAGGCCCGTCGCCACACCGGAGACCTCGGTGCGCTCCGCCACCTCGTTGTAGAACTTCTCGGGCCCGAGCATGTCGGGCACGTCGTTCTCGTCGACGAGGCGCTTCTCGGTGCGGCCCGAAGCGACCTCCACCGCCACCGAGCGGGCAACGTCGGCGATGCGCCGCTCGAGGTTGCGGACGCCGGCCTCCCGCGTGTAGCCGGTGATGATCTTCGCCAGCGCCGCGTCGGTGACCTCCGCCTGCTCCTCGGTGATCCCGTGCTCCTTGAGCTGCTTGCGGATCAGGTGGCGGCGGGCGATGTGCTCCTTCTCGTCGAAGGTGTAGCCCGGCAGCTCGATGATCTCCATGCGGTCGCGGAGCGGCGCAGGGATGGGCTCGAGCTGGTTGGCGGTGGCGATGAAGAGGATCCTCGACAGGTCGTAGGGCACGTCCAGGTAGTGGTCGCTGAAGGTGTTGTTCTGCTCGGGGTCGAGGACCTCGAGGAGCGCCGCGCTCGGATCGCCGCGGAAGTCAGCGCCGAGCTTGTCCACCTCGTCGAGGAGCATCACCGGGTTGACGGTGCCGGCCTTCTTCATCGACTGGATGATCCGGCCCGGCAGCGCGCCGACGTAGGTGCGGCGGTGGCCCCGGATCTCGGCCTCGTCCCGCACGCCGCCCAGCGAGAGGCGCACGAACTTCCTGCCGATGGCCCTGGCGATCGACTGGCCGAGCGAGGTCTTGCCCACGCCGGGAGGCCCGACGAGGCAGAGGATCGGCCCGCGCATGTCGTTCTTGAGCTTGCGCACCGCGAGGTACTCGAGGATGCGCTTCTTCACCTTCTGGATGTCGTAGTGGTCGGCATCCAGCACCTGCCGGGCGTTCTCGATGTCGAGGTTGTCCTCGGTCTTCTTCGCCCACGGCAGATCGGCGAGCCACTCGAGGTAGGTCCGCGCGACGGTGTACTCGGAGGAGGCGGCGGGGATGGACCGCAGGCGGTTCATCTCCTTGTGGGCCACCTTCTCGACCTCCGGCGGCAGGCCGACCTTCTTCAGGCGCTCCGCCAGCTCGTCGAGATCCTCCTCCTCCTCGTCGGTGAGATCGCCGAGCTCCTCCTTGATCGCCTTGAGCTGCTGGCGGAGGTAGTACTCGCGCTGGGTCTTGGACATCTCGCCCTTGACCTGGCTGTCGATCTTGCTCGAGAGCTTGAGGATCTCCCGCTTGCGGTTGAGGAGCTCGAGGACGAGCTTCATCCGCTGCTTGAGGTCGACGGTCTCGAGGACCTGCTGCTTCTCCTCGATGGAGACGTCGACGTTCGCCGCAATCAGGTCGGCGAGATGGCCCGGGTGGGTGATCGACTCGACGAGCTCGGTGGCCGCCGCGGGCAGCTCCGGCATCAGCTCGATCACCTCGCGGGCGAGCTTCTTCAGGTTGATGGAGAGGGCCTCCACCTCCACGTCCTCGCCGAGGGGCTGATCCTCCACCGGCTCGATCCGTGCCTTGAGGTAGGGGGCCTCCTGCACCAGCTCGGTGATCTTGAACCGCGAGAGCCCCTGGACGACGAGCGAGTAGTTGTCCTCGCCCATCTTCAGCAGCTTCACGATCCGCGCCACCGTACCCATCGGGTGCAGGTCACTGGCGCCCGGATCCTCTTCCTCGGCACGGCGCTGGGTCACCACACCGATGACCTGGTCATCCCGCACCGCGTCCTTGATCAGGGCGATGGTCTTCTGGCGGCCCACCGCGAGCGGGAGCACGCCACCCGGGAAGAACACGGAATTCCGGAGCGGAAGAATCGGGAGGACCTGCGGCAGCTCCTCCGTCGTCCCCGGCGGAATGCCCGCGATACCGGGCGTGGGGTTCTTCTTGTTTTCATCCGACATGCAGGTCTCGCTCCGTGAAGGGTTTTTCGCCCTTACCCCGAAACCGGGGGCTGGCCCGTCCTCATTCCGCTGCTGGCCGGTGGACATCGTCGGCTTCTCCGAGGAGATCCGGCGAGGAGAAACCGACCTTCTGCCCAGCTGATCCGAAAAATGGCCACGGTTCGCAGCTTGGCAACCAGACAGGGGGGCGGGCGCTGCTCTTTTGCGCCGCGCCTTCGACGAGATCGTCGGATGCGCGGCTTCGACGGTGGTCGCGGGGGCTGCGGGAAGCAGGCGGTAGCGCTGCAGCCCTCCGGGTCGGGCCCGGGAGCAGGAAGGGAGGCCGCGAGGCGTCGTCGGACCAACGTGTGTCCGCCGAACGACTTGTCAATGTCGCTTCGTTGCCGGGGCATTGGGGCCATGGTACGGCTCGGGATCTCCATGACCCACCGTTTTCCGCTGCTGGCCACGCTGGTGGTCGTCCATGCACTTCTGGCCCCGGTCGCCGCGGTCGCGGCGGAGCCTGCTGCCGAGGCTCCACCGGCGCAGCCTGCCGCTCCCACACCACCCGCACCGGAAGAGGACGTCGAGGCCCGGCTGGCCGCCCTCTGGAAGGAGGCGGACGCGCTCTACGCCGCCCGCCACCAGGCCGGGAATCTCGACCGCTCCGACGACGCCCTCGCCACCGCCGAGAAGCTGGCGGCGGGGCGCTACGAAACCCTCTGGCGCAAGAGCCGCAGCCTCTTCTGGCGCGGCGAGATCGCCTCGGAGGACGACGACCGAGAGCGCTTCGCGAAGCAGGGCTGGGACGTCGCCGAGGAGGCCTTGCAGGCAAAGCCGGGCGGCGCCGAGGGGCATTACTACGCCGCGATCAACGCCGGCACCTACGGGCAGGCCATCGGCATCCTCAAGGCGCTCACCCAGGGCGTGGAGGGGCCTTTCGTCGACCACCTGCGGGTCGCGATGAAGAAGGCGCCGAACCTCGACGATGGCGGGCCCGCCACGGCGATGGGGCGTTACCATTACGAGCTGCCGTGGCCGAAATACGATGGCGAGGAGTCGGAGCGCATCCTCCGCCAGGTGGTGGAGAAGCACCCGCGCAACCTGCGGGCGAAGCTCTACCTCGCCGAAACCTTGTTGAAAGAGGGCAATCCGCAGGAGAGCCTTGCTCTCCTCGAAGCGATCGAGGCGACGAAGGGCAGCGGGGACCCCGCGGAGACGCAGCTCGTGCGCAAGCGTGCGAAGCGGCTCGTGCCCAAAGTGAAGGACGAACTCGAGTGAGACCGATCCGCGTCGCATCACGGGATGCAGGCGCGATGGGGGCGAACGTGGTGACTGCCGAGGCAAAGAGCACGGGACTCGTGGTGAATCCTCCCTTTCCGATCCCCGCGAACCTGGTCCAGATGTTCCTCGATCAGGTGAAGCGGAATCCGGAGAGCACCGCGGCGGAATACAAGGCGGGCGGCAGCTGGCAGAAGATGAGCTGGCGCGCCATGGCCGAGCGGGTCCGGCGGATCGCCGACGGACTCGTCGCGCTGGGGCTGCAGTCCGGCGACCGGGTGGGCGTCCTCAGCTCGACGCGGGTGGAGTACCCGCTGGTCGATCTCGGGATCGTCGGGGCCTGCGGGATCTCGGTGGCCATCTACCACTCCAATACGCCGGCGGAGGTGCAGTACGTCGTCGAGGACAGCGGCCTCGCGGTGCTCTTCGCCGAGGACGAGACCCAGCTCGCCAAGCTTCGCCACGAGAAGGCGAAGATGCCGGCGTTGCGGAAGGTCATCCTCTTCACGGGCAGGCCCGGGCCGTCGGACGGCGATTGGGTGATGACGCTCGAGGAGCTCGAGCGGCAGGGGGAGAGCCACCGCCAGGCCGATCCCGAGGGCTTCGACCGCCGCGTCGCCGCCCTCGATCCGGAGCAGGCCGCCTGCTTCCTCTACACCTCCGGGACCACCGGCAACCCGAAGGGCGTGGTCCTCACCCACAAGAACTGGTGCTACGAGGCAGAGGCCGTCTCCCGCGTCGGCATCTTCCAGAACGACGACTCGATCCTCCTCTTCCTGCCCCTGGCCCACTCCTTCGCCAAGGTGATCGAGGCGGCCTGGTGGCACCTCGGCGCGACCATGGCCTTCGCCGAGGCGGTGGACAAGGTGGTGCAGAACGCCGGCGAGATCCGGCCGTCGCTCCTGCCCGCGGTGCCGCGGGTCTTCGAGAAGGTCTACAACACCGTCGTCGCCAACGGGACCTCGGCGCCGGGCGTGAAGGGCAAGCTCTTCCGCTGGGCGCTGGCCCACTTCGAGCGCTACGTCGAGGCCCGGCAGGCGGGGCGGAGCTACAACGGCGTCGGCTGGAGCCTCGCCCAGAAGCTCGTCTTCTCCAAGGTGGCGAAGACCCTGCGCGAGGAGCGGCTCGGCGGCAGGATCCGCGTCTTCGTCTCCGGCGGCGCGCCGCTCTCGAAGAAGATCGCCTACTTCTTCGACCTCCTCGGCTTCAAGGTCCTCGAGGGCTACGGCCTCACCGAGACCTCCGCCGCCACCTGCGTCAACCCGCCCCACCAGATCAAGATCGGCACCGTGGGGCCCGCGCTCCCCGGGACCGAGCTCAAGATCGCCGGGGACGGCGAGGTGCTCATCCGCGGCCCGGGCGTGATGAAGGGCTATTACAATCGGCCCGAGGCCACCGCCGAATCCCTCGATTCGGACGGCTGGTTCCACACCGGCGACATCGGCGAGCTCGACGCGGACGGCTACCTGCGGATCACCGACCGCAAGAAGGACATCATCGTCACCGCCGGCGGCAAGAACGTGGCGCCGCAGAACCTCGAGAACGCCCTCAAGACCGAGCCGCTGATCAGCCAGGTGATGGTCCACGGCGACAAGCGGAAATACCTCACCGCCCTGATCACCGTGCAGGAGGAGACGGCGAAGAAGATCGCCGCGGAGGCCGGGGTCTCCTTCACCTCCTACGCCGACCTCTCCCAGAAGCCGGTGATCCGCAACGCGGTGAAGGAGGCGGTGCAGCGCCTCAACGCGTCGCTCCCCTCCTACGAGTCGATCAAGGACTTCCGGATCCTCGAGCAGGACTTCGCCCAGGAGACCGGCGAGCTCACGCCCACGCTCAAGGTGAAGAGGAAGTACGCCACCCAGAAGTTCAAGGCGCTGCTCGACGCCATGTACGACGAGAAGGCGCACGACTAGTGGTCATCAACGCTGTCGGGACGCTCCCGCAGCCCGCGGCGCCGCGCACCCTCCGGTGGGCGGCGCTGCGCCGTTTCGGCCTGCCGCTTCTGCTCGCTTCGTGCGCGGGGCAGCAGCGGCCGCCGCCCGAGCCGCTGCCCAAAGGGGAGCTCGAACATTTCCACGGCTCGCGGGCAGCGGAGACGCTGGGCACCGAGGGCTGGATCGTGGTGGAGGAGCTCCGCCGGGATCTCGGGGCAGGGGACGAGGAGGAGGCGCTCGTGGTCGAGGGGCGGCTGCTCCAGGGGCCGGAGCCGGAGGAGCTGCGGCTCTCGACCTGGAGGCCGACGCCGGAGGGCTGGAGGCTGCTGGCGCGGAGCGAGGCGGTGCCGGGATCCTCGGTGGGTCTGCTCACAATCGCCAGCTGCGACGAGGAGCCGGTGCTGCTCTTCGCGGCCGTCGAGGAGGAGCCCGATCAGCGGCGCCACCGGCTCTACGTTTTCGAGGAGCTCCCCGAGCTGGAGAAGAGCCTCGGCGTGCAGCGCGACGTGGCGGCGGAGGGGGCGACGGGCTTCGAGGCCACCAAGGAGGGCTTCGGCTTCCGCACCGCCGAGGGGCTCGAGCGCTGGCGCTGCGACGACGGCGACTGGGTCGGTCCGACGCCCTGACGCCCGACTGCGTCAGGCGGGGAGCTCGCGGTCGAGCTCCTTGCGCCGGGCTTCCGGCTCCTGCACCTCGTCCGCTCCCTTCCCGTCGCTGGGGTAGGTGCGGATCCCGGGAGGCGGCAGGGGCCCGTGCTGCCCTTTCAGCTCCTGCCGCAGCTGCTGCACCAGGGCCTTGTTCCGCTCCATCTCCTCGGCGGTCTCGGGGAGCGGCTTCGTGTGCTTCCGGATCCGCTCCAGGGCCAGGCCCCCGAGGATCGCCGCCACGGTGAAGTTGAGGGCGCCGACCACCACGAAGCCCCAGGCCATGCCGAGCCAGCCGCCGAGGCCCAGCGCCAGCGCCACGTCGAGGAGCAGGAGCGCCGCGAAGGCGAAGGGCAGGGCGGTGGCCCCGAAGGCTGCGTCGAGGGCGTAGCGGCGCGCGTCCTCCCGGAGCTCGGCCTTGGCCAGATCCATATGATCGCGGACGAGGCGGGAGAGCGCGTCGGTGAGCCGCTTCACCTCGCGGCCGAGGGGCTGCCGTTCGCGATCGTCGGGGGCGGTGGTGCGCATCCTCGTCTCCTGGGTCGGCGGTCTGCCAAAGGTGGGTGGCGGGCGGCGATTCGGGGAGCGCCCTTTCGTGGGGGCTGCGGCGCAGGCGGGGGGCGGGAGCGGCTGCCGTGCCTGCGACGGCTGCCGGAGAGCGAGCGAAGACACTCCGGGTGGGGGGTTCACATAACCGCTGCCGCCCTGCCAACTACTCGCCTTGACGACCCGGAGGTGCGGGCATAGCATCGCCCGCCTTTTGGGGTAGTCGGTCTTCTTCCAGGGAGAAGGACCGACACCGTCGAGGAGAGGAGTTGGATATGAAGCGGTTTTTCAAGGGACAGGCGTTCGGGACGATGATCCTCGTCGCGACGCTCGCGCTGGGAGGGGGTCTCCTCGGCGCTGGCTGTGGTACGGACGATGACGACGAGAACGGCGCCGGCGGCGCCGGCGGTGTCGGTGGCACCGGTGGCACCGGTGCCACGGGTGGCACCGGCGGTACGGGTGGCACCGGCGGCACGGGTGGCACCGGCGGCACGGGTGGCACCGGCGGCACGGGCGGCACCCCTGCAGGGCCCCAGGAGTTCGACGAGTGCACGACGGTCGGCGAGACCTTCGGCAGCCTCGAGTGCACCGAGACCTTCAACGGCCTCATCTGGGTGACGCCTTGCGACACCAGCGCGGATTGCGGCAGCGACATCACCTTCTGCCTCGCGGCAGCCGGTGAGCCGTACTGCTGGTTCAACTTCTGCGACGAGGCCTCGATCTTCGGGCAGCAGGGCCTGATGAACGGCACCTACTTCAACCCCTGCGACTCCGAGAACGGCTTCATCGACGAGGAGCCGGGCGCCCCCGAGCCGACCGGCACCTGCGTGCCGCTCTCCGCCGGTGAGGGCGTGATCGGCATCTGCTTCGCCGCTGGCTCCTCGCCTGCCGGTGAGGATTGTCGTCCGGACGCGGACCGCCAGTCGGATGCGGCCTTCCGCTGCGCCGCCGGCTCGATCTGCCTCTCGAACGGCGCCGAGGCTGGTGCCTGCACCACCGACGACCAGTGCGACGACGGCTTCTACTGCGACGAGAGCGGTACCTGCTCGATCCTCGGCTTCTGCGGTGATCTCTGCAACTCCTCCACCGCCGCCGGCACCAGCCAGTACGGCGCCTGCGACATTGCCGAGGACACCTGCCTCGACATCACCTCGGGCGTGGACGAGACCACGGTTCCCGCGGACCTCGGCTACTGCTTCGCCGCCTGCGACCTCTTCGACGACACGGCCTGCGCCGCCGTCGAGGGCCAGGAGCGTTGGTGCCGTCCCTTCTTCACCGACACCACCCGGGCCGGCGCCAACGCCCTCGAGGGTGAGTGCCAGGACCAGGTCGCCACGCCCGTGGCGGTCGGTGACGAGTGCTCGCCGGAGTTCGACGGCGTCTCCGCCAACGCCTGCGTCGACGGCGCCCTCTGCCTCGACGACGACAACGACACCGCCACGCCGACCGTCTGCGTCGCCCTCTGCAACTGCACCGCCGGCTTCGACGCCGAGGGTGCCTGCACCGCCGCCACCACCGAGTGTGCGGACACCGAGGTCTGCGCCCAGGCCCTCGCGCGCAACGACCAGATCGGTCTCTGCGTGGTCCCGGCAGCGCAGTAAGTGCAGCAACACGGCCTGCCGGGGGGCGTGAGCTTCCCGGCGGCTCGAACGAGGCCCCTGTCGCGCTGCGGCAGGGGCCTCGCCCGTTGTGGCGCCGCGCGGGTCCGGGCGCCTGGCCGCCCGCCGGGCCCGCGGGCAGCTCCCCGGCCCGCTGCCGCCGGATTGTGCAGCGGGCGGCACATTGCCAACTTGGCGGGAGGAGGTGGCATGAGAGGTCGGCTCGCCGGGGCGTTGCTCGTCGCCGCGCCTGCGCTCGCTTCCGCGCAGGCCGAGACGGAGGTGGAGGCCCAGGCCCGGCCGGCGCCCAACATCGAGGTGCAGCTCTTCGGCGGCGTCGTCGGTTTTCCCGGGGAGGCGGCGGTCGATCCCGGCGCAGCCTATGGCGTCAGCGTCGGGCTGCGGCCGGGCAGCCTCCTCGGCGTGGAGCTCGGCTACCAGGGTGGCGCCTATACCGAGTCGGTGCCCGGCGAGGCGGAGCGGGTGGCCGCCCTGGAGAACGGGGCATACGGCCTGCTCAAGCTCCAGCCCGAGGCTGGACCGGTGGAGCCCTACCTCTTCTCCGGCATCGGCGTCGCCAGGATCAACGCCGTCGACGAGCCGATCGAGGACGGCGTCCTCCGGGACGACACCTTCGCGAAGGTGCCGGTAGGCGGCGGCGTCGACATCCGGGTGGAGACGTTCAGCGTCGGGGTGCGGGGGCTCTACGGCTTCGTCTTCGGGAACCGGGACGCGCTGCAGACCGACAGCGCCCGCGGCGGCGACCAGCTCCTCGGCACCGTGCACCTCGGCGCGCAGTTCTAAGCGTCGATCAGCCCCTGCCGGATCCCCTCCGCCACCGCCTCCACACGGTTGGTCACCTCGAGCTTCCCGTAGATGTGCTCGAGGTGGGTGCGCACCGTGGCGCGCGAGAGTCCGAGAACCTCCGCCGCCTCGCGGTTGGTGAGCCCCTTGCCGATGATCTGGAGGATCTCCGTCTCGCGGGGGGTGAGGGAGCTGCCGGGCTGCTGCACGACGTTGGGGCTGCCGAAGTGGCGCAGCAGCACCCGGGCGAGCGAGGGCTGGATCACCGTGCCGCCGGCGCAGACGTCCTGGATCCCCTCGACCACCCGCGGCAGCGCGGCGCCCTTGAGCAGGTAGCCCGCGGCCCCTGCGCGGATCGCGGCGAGGACCCGCTCCTCCTCCTCGAAGACGGTGAGGATCAACACCTCGGGCGGCGGGGCCAGGCGGCGCAGCCTGCGGGTCGTCTCGATCCCGTCGATCCCGGGCAGGCCGAGGTCGCAGAGCACGACCTGCGGCAGCGCTGGCGGCGCGAGGCGCAGCGCCTCCTCGCCGCTGCAGGCGGTGCCGACCAGCTCCACCGCAGGTGAGGTCTCGAGGAGCCGCACCTGCGCCGCCAGCACCGCGGGCTGGTCCTCGACCACGAATACCCGGATCCGCCGTTCCATTCGCATCCCCCTCTCAGCCGCTCGCACGGGCCGGCAGCTGCAGCTCGATGGTGGTGCCGCTCCCCGGCGCGGTGTGGATCTGCAGGGATCCGCCGCTGCCCCGCGCGCGCTCCCGCATGCCGGCGAGGCCGTAGTGGCCGGGGGGCGTCGCCGCGGGATCGAAGCCCACGCCGTCGTCCGTGATCCGCAGGCGCGCGCCCTCGGAACCGAGCTCGAGCCGCACCTCGATCGCCCTGGCGCTCGCGTGGCGGGCGGCGTTCTGGAGCGACTCCTGGAGCACGCGGAAGAGGGCGAGCTGTGCCTCCGGGGCGAGGCGCACGGGCGCCGCCGCAGCGGTGTTGCAGGCGACGGGCAGGCCCGTTCGCTCGGCGAAGCGCGTGCACAGCTCCTCCACCGCGCGGGTGGGATCGAAGTCGCCGCGGAGCAGCCGCACGCTGCGGCGCAGCTCCTCGATCGCCTCCTCCGCCGTGGTGCGCAGGCCGGAGACCTCGGCCCGGGCCGCGTCGTCGACCCGGGTGCCGGCGAGCTCCGCCTGGAGCACCAGGGTCGAGAGAGCGGCGCCGACGCCGTCGTGGATCTCCCGGGAGAGGCGGGCCCGCTCCTCGAGCACCGCCCGGGCCCTGCGGCTCTCCTCGAGGGCGGCGAGGACGCCGTGGGCCTCCTCGTCCCGCTGCTGCAGCCAGCGCAGGGCGGCTGCGGCGACCAGGGCGAGGGCGCCGTACCAGCCGAGGAGGAAGAGGTCGGTGGCTGCCAACGGCTCGGGGCGGTGGAGCCCCGCCGCCACGGGCAGGACGAGGAAGGCGGGGAGCAGGGCGGCGGGCCTGCGGAAGAGGAGGCCGAAGGCGGCGACCAGGGCGAGCTGCGTCCCCACCAGCGGGGAGAAGAGGCCGCCGCTGGCGAGGAGAAGGTGCGCGAGCACCGCCGCGTCGAGGCAGAGCGAGGCGAAGTGGGCCGGCGCCGCGAAGGGACCGGCGAGGAGGAGCCTGCTCGCGAACGTGCCGAGGGCGAGGCCGCCGAGGAGGAGCCAGGTCCCGTCGCCGTGGAGCCCGAGGCTGCCCGCCGCCCCGGGAACCAGCGCGATGGCGGCGAGGCCGGCGAGGAGGCCGGCGCGCACCGCAAAGAGCACCCTGCAGCCGCGCCGGAAGCGGACGAGGCGGTGCGCATCGAGCGCTGCGGGAGCGCTGCCCGGGGCTGCGAGCTGCAGGGACGCGGTGGGATGGGCCACGAAGGCCGAGCGTAGGAGGGCGCCTCTGCTGCGAGCAAGAGGCGCACATACGCCCTGTTCAATCCCGGTCGTTCAGGGGCAGGCCTTCGCGAGCTCCGGATGTTTCGCGATCACGTAGGGCAGCCGCTCCTTGCGCTCGCCGGTGCTCTCGTCGAAGAGCGGCGTGCCGCCGGTGTACATCGTGCCCTGGGGATCGCCGTATTCGTTGAGGCCGCGGGCCTGCAGCCACGCGTCCACGCAGGCCTCGCGGGAGGGGGCGGCCTGCGCCTCGCCGGCCGCACCGCCGGCGGCCTGCTCCTTCGTCCCGGCCTGGAGCTGCTGCTCCTGCGCCGCCGGCGCCTGGGCGCCGCCGTTCGTCGCCTCCTTGCTGCAGGCAGCCAGTGCCAGAACCACCAGAAGACTCCACTTCATCGCCGCTTCCTCCCGGGGCGCCTTGACCTGCCGGCGGCCCCCTCCGTAGAACCGCCGGACTACCACGTCCGCAGCGCCGGCCGTACGAGGAGATCGAAGTGGGCACCAGGGTGTTGGTCATCGGCGCCGGAGGCCTGGGCAGCTCGGTGCTGCCGCTGCTGGCGCAGGCGGGGGTGCCGCTCACCGTCCTCGACGACGACGTGGTCTCGCTGAGCAACCTGCAGCGGCAGCTCCTCTACCGCACGGAAGACGTGGGCAGGTCCAAGGCCGAAGCGGCGGCCGCGCGCCTCCGGGCGATGGTGCCCGGCGCCGACGTCGAGGCCCGCCTCGAGCGCCTGGCGCCGGAGAACGCCTTCGTGCTCGCACGGGACGCCCGCCTCGTCGTCGACGGCAGCGACAACTTCGCCACCCGCTTCCTCGCCAACGACGCCTGCGTCCTCGCGGGCACCAGCCTCGTCCACGGCGGCATCCTCCGCTTCACCGGCCAGGTGCTCACCGTGGTTCCGATGGCGGGCGGCTGCTACCGCTGCCTCTTCGAGGCGCCGCCGCCGGAAGGGAGCGTCCCCTCGTGCGCGGAGGCCGGGGTCCTCGGCGCCCTCTGCGGCGTCGTCGGCGCGTGGATGGCCGAGGCCGCCTTGCGGCTCCTGGCGGGCAAGGCGCCGGCGCAGGGGCTGCTCGTCTACGACGCCCTCGACGCCCGCGTGCGCCGGGTGGGCCTGGGGCGCGACCGCGCCTGCGCCGTCTGCGGCGACGCGCCCACGATCCGTGACCTCGATCCCGCCCACTACGCGGCGCCGGGCTGTGCAGCATGAGCGATACCCCCGCCATCTCCCGCGCCGTCGACATCCGCAGCCACGTCTGCCCGATGACCTGGGTCCGGGTGAAGCTCGCCCTCGAGCAGATCGGGGCAGGCGAGCACCTCGAGGTGCTCCTCCGCGGCGACGAGCCCCTGCGCAACATCCCGCGCAGCGCCGCCCTCGACGGCCACGTGGTCGTCTCGGCCGAGCCTGCAGGCGACGGCAGCCGCCTCGTGATCCGCAAGGGAGAGGTCTCGTGCTGACCGATGGGCAGATCGATCGCTACGCCCGGCACATCCTCCTCCGCGAGGTGGGCGGCAAGGGGCAGGAGCGGCTCCTCGCCGCGTCGGTCTCGATCACCGGACTCGCCGGCGCCGGCGGGTGGCTCGTCTCGTGGCTCGCCCTCGCCGGGGTGGGGCGGATCCTCGTCGCCGACGCGCGTCCCGTGGGCCCCGACGACGTGCTGCCGCTCCTCACCGCAGCCGACGTGGGCTCCCGCCGGGACGAGGCGATCGCCCGGGCGGTGCCGGCCTTCAACCCCGACGCCAGGGTCGAGCTCGCCGCTGGCGAGCCGGTCGATCTCCGCCTCGCAATCGGCCTGCCGCCGGGAGGCGACGCGGGGACGAGCCTCTGGCTCCACGTCGCCGGCGACGAGGTGCTGATCTGCCCCCCGGGCGAGCGGCTCTGCGGCGCATGTGCAGCGGCGCTCCGGGGGGACCCGCCCACCGCCACCGCCGCGGCGCTGGCAGGCTCGGTCGCTGGCGCAGAGGCCCTGCTCCATCTCCTCGGCAGGAGCGCCGGGAGGCGCGCCCTCCATTTCCGGGCGGGCGAGCCCTTCCGCTGCCCCCACGGCTGACACCCGTGCGCGAGGCCCTCGCCGCTGCTGCGGCCCATCTCTGCGCCACCTGGCCCCTCGAGGGCTGTGGAGCGGTGGTCCGCGCGCCAGGGGGCGCCTGCCATTTCGTCGCCATCCCCAACGTGGCGCGCACGCCCGAAGTGGCCTTCGCCTTCGAGCCCCGGGCGCAGCTGGAGCTCTTCCGCAACACCGCCGCCGGCGCGGTGGAGCTGGTGGCGCTGGTCCACAGCCACGTGGGGGCGCCTGCCGATTTTTCCGAGGAAGATCGGGCGGCTGCGACCACGGTTGACGGTCGCCCCCTCCACCCCGGCCTCGAGCATTGGGTCCTCGCCGTCTACGGCCCGCCGCCTGCCGTCGTCGAGGCGCGGGCTTTCACGTGGCGTGTCGATGGCTGGAGCGAGCGGCCCCTCGTCCCCCCGCCTGCTGCCGGGGCGCCAAGTTGTGCACGGCCGGCAAACCGACTATAAAAGTAGACTTTTCAAGGGCCTGGTGTCTGCTCCGCCCCGAACGGGGAGGGCGCGAGGACGGGGGGACCGACCTCACGTGGCCCGGGAAAAGCGAACACTCGCCGTGCGGCGGCTGGCCGCACCCCTCGTAGTCGCGTCGGAGGACACATGGAGATGCAGCCGGGATTCACCCTCTGGTTGACCGGGATGAGCGGTGCGGGAAAGAGCACCCTGGCCCGCTACATCGCTTCGCGGCTGCCCCTGATCGGGCGGCGCGTCGAGCTGCTCGATGGACCGGAGGTCGAGGCGCTCTTCCCGGAGGTGCCCCGCGCCTCCGCGAAGGAGCAGCTCGAGCACAGCACCAGGAGCCTCGGTTGGGCGGCGAAGCTGCTCACCCGCAATGGCGTCATCGCGATCGTCACCTCGCTCAGCCCCTACAAGGAGTCGCGGGAAGAGGTGCGCAAGGCGATCGGCCGCTTCGTCGAGGTCGAGGTCAATGCCCCCTGGGAGCAGCTGGTGGAGCGCGACCACCGCGGCTTCTACAAGCGGGGTACCGCCGGCGAAATCACCGACATCATCGGCTACCACGAGCCGTACGAGACCAACACCAACCCCGAGATCAAGGTCGACACGGGGACCACCACCGACGAGGAGAAGCTGGGCGCCCACGTCTTCGAGCGGCTCTTCTCCCACGGCTTCCTCAGCAGGAAGGAGCGGGACGTGCTGATCAACGGCGGCACCCTCGACTTCGACGACGAGGACGAGGCCGAGGTGGAGCAGGACGCCGAGGAGGCGCGCGCCGAGCTGATCGAGCGCCGGGTGGCGGCGGAGGCTGCTGCCCGCGCCGCTGCTGCGGGCGAGGCGAAGTCGGGGGCGAAGGCGGTGAAGCCGGCGAAGGCAGCGAAGGTGGCCAGGGCGAAGGCGGCCCCGGTCGCTGCGCCTGCACCGGAAGCGAAGGCGCCGAAGGCCGCCAGGCAGGCGGTTGCAAAGGCCGCCGCGCCGGCGAAGCCCGCTGCACCTGCGAAGGCCGTTGCCGCGGTGAAGGGCGAGAAGCCGGCGAAGGCCCAGAAGGCCGCCGCGGTGAAGACAGCGCCCGTGAAGAAGGCTGCCCCGGCTCCGGCGCCCGCGCCGGCGAAGAAGCCCGTGAAGGCCGCAGCGCCCGTGAAGGCGGCGAAGCCTGCGAAGGCGGCGCCTCCCGCCAGGACGGCGAAGCCGACCAGGGCCGCAGCACCCGCGAAGGCTGCGAAGCCGGCGAAGGTCCCCGTTGCCCCGGCGAAGGTCGCGCGGCAGGCGAAGGCCGCCAAGGTGGCCAGGCCTGCAGCCCGGGCCGCGTCGAAGCCCGCTGCGAAGACCGCAGCGAAGGCAGGCCGTACCCGCCGCTAGGCAGGACGCGCCGTGTCGCACCCGATGTGCCGCCGCCCGGATCGCCGGTCGGCGGCACTGCCGTTTCCGGACACGCGTGGACGATTCCCCGCGGCGCTGCTACATCCACCCGGCACGGCGCCCGACGCGCCAGCGGATGGACAGTGATGCAGCGCACCGACCTCGAATCCCTCGCCGAAGCCAGCCGCCCCAAGCTCGAGCGCATGCGCGCCCTCGTGCGGGAGCAGGGCAGCGCGCTGGTCGCCTTCTCCGGCGGCGTCGACTCGACCTTCGTCCTGAAAATCGCCCTCGAGCAGCTCGGCGCGAAGGCCGTGGCCCTCACCGCGATCTCGCCCTCGGTGGCGCCGCGGGAGCGCGAAGCGGCGGAGGCCATCGCCCGCCAGCTCGGCGCCGAGCACGTCCTCGTCGACTCCTCCGAGCTCGACGACCCCTCCTACGCAGCCAACCCGACCAACCGCTGCTATTTCTGCAAGAGCGAGCTCTACGACCTCTGCCGCGAAGTGGCGGATCAGCGCGGGATCCACACCGTCCTCGACGGCTTCAACGCCGACGACGCCGGCGATCACCGCCCCGGCCGCCAGGCAGGCCAGGAGCGCCGCGTCCTCTCGCCGCTCCTCGAGGCCGGCCTGAACAAGGCCGAGATCCGCGCCCTCTCCCACGCCCTGGGCCTGCCCACCTGGGACAAGCCGCAGCTCGCCTGCCTCGCCTCCCGGATCCCCTACGGCACCGCCGTCACCGCCGAGCGCCTCGGCAAGGTGGCCCTCGCCGAGGAGGCGATGCAGGACCTCGGCCTGAAGATCTTTCGGGTCCGCTACCACGACGACGTGGCCCGCCTCGAGATCGGCGAGGAGGAGCTGCCGCTGGTCCTCGCCGACACGGCGCTGCGCGCGACGCTGGTGCAGCGGATCAAGGCGGCGGGCTTCCGCTTCGTCGCCCTCGACCTCGAGCCCTTCCGCTCCGGCCGCATGAACGACGGCATCGTCCGCAGGGCAGGGGCGCTGCCGGTGATCGGCTGATCGAGGCTTCCGCAAAAGGCGCGGCGCCGTTATGGTCCGCCGCCGTGAGATGCACCAGCACCGCCAGCCTCGCTGCAGCAGCCCTCCTCCTCGCGCCGTCCGCTGCAGGCGCGGCGGAGTTCGAGTGGCGCCTCGATCACCGCAACCAGCCCTCGGTCCTGGGCGCCGTGCTCTTCGAGCAGCTGATCACCACCGCCGGTGACGAGTCGGAGGAGGGGAGCGATCCCGGCGCGGTGGCGGACCTCGCCCTCGGCCTGCCGGTGAACGAGGAGGGCGGCGAGGTCTTCCTCGGTCTGCGCCTCGGTACCGGCGCCGGGGAGCGCCGCCTCGTGGCGCCCCACCTCTTCTACCGCGCCTACGCCGGCGAGGAGGCGTGGAAGACCTTCTTCGACGCGGGCCTGCTCCTGCGCATCGAGCCGCTGCTCGTCGGCGCTGCCCGCCTCGGTTTCGGCCTGCAATACGACCTGCACGAGAACTGGGGCGCCTACCTCGCCACCGGCGCCTCCCTCGGCTACGGCGACGCGCTGCAGGTGGGCATCGACGTCGGTGCCGGCCTGCAGTTCCGCTTCGGCACGGCAGGTTGATCGGGCGCGCGCTCCGTCCGGTTTTCCACGGCTGCTTTTTTTGACCAGCCCCTGCCGGGCGGCTTCAATTCCCCGCGGGTGGGACACGGACCCACCGCACGGAGGAAAGCATGTCGCTCGACACGTCCGATTCGCAGCGCCTCACCTCGATGCTCATCCGCCTGCCGCCGCCGCTGGCCGACGCGCTCCGCGACCTCTCCCGGCAGACGCGGGTGCGGCAGAGCGAGTACCTGCGCGAGGCCGTGCGCGATCTGCTGGCGAAATATGGCCAGGAGGACGGCGAGCAGCTCCAGCGCCGCGCCAGCTAAGCGGCAGGGCGGAAGGGGTCGTCCTTCGGGGCGTAGAGGATCTCCTCGAGCATCAGCCCCCGCCCCGGCGACCGCGGCCCGCGCCACCTGTCACCCTTCGCCGCGAGGAGCGGCTCGAGGACGCCCTCCTCGAGCTTCCCGAGTCCGGCGGTGAGCGTGAGGCCGACCATGTTGCGGACCTGGTGGCGCAGGAACCCCGGCGAGCGGAAGACGAATTCGTAGCGGGCCCCGCCTGCTGCGCGCTCGGTGGTCTCCAGCGTCGCCCGCAGCAGCAGCCGCCGCGTCTTCCCCGACGTGCGCGGGTGGGCGAGCAGCTTGAAATCGTGCCAGCCCTCGAGCGCAGCGAGCACCGCGCGCATCGGCGCCTCGTCGAGCCGCTCCACCGACTCCACGTCGGGAAAGCCCCGCAGATCCGGCAGCGTCCAGGTGAAACGCTGCTCCCAGGCGGTGGGCGAGGGCCCCGTCGTCACCCGGTAGCGATAGACCTTGGCCTGTGCGGAGAAGCGGGCGTGGAAGGACCACGGCGCCTCCAGGGCCTGTCGGATTGCCAGCCCCCGCGGCAGGTGGCGGGCGAGCAGCGCCGGCAGCGCCGCAGCGTCGACGATCTCGCGGGTCCGGAAGGTGATCACCTGGCCCCTGGCGTGGACCCCCGCGTCGGTGCGGCCGCCACCCTCGATGCCCACCGGCAGGCCGATCGCCGCGAGCGCGGTCTCCACCGATTCCTGCACGGTCTGCAGGGGCGCCTGCTTCTGGAAGCCGGCGAAAGCGGCGCCGTCGTACGAGACGAGGAGCGCGTAGCAGTGCTTGTGCGTCACGGGCGCACCGTACCCCGGCAGGGCGGCGCATGCTATGGTCGCGAGCTCGACAATGACCCATCCCAACGCAGCAGCACCAGCAGGCGACTGGCTCTTCCAGCACGACGGCATGCTCTACGGGCCGGTGCCGGGCCAGCTCCTCTTCGACAAGATCGAGAGCGGCACCATCGGCCCCGACACCCCGGTCGCCCGGGACGGCGAGCCCTTCCGCCGCATCGGCGACGAGCCCGCCTTCGCGGTGCAGGTCGCCCGTGCCGCTGCCCGGATCCGGGTGGAGACCCAGGCCCGCGAGCAGGCCCGGCGCCGGAAGCGCCGCCGCATCGCCTGGCTCGCCTCGATGGCCGTGGCCGCCCTCCTCCTCGCCGGCGGGGCCGTCCGCCTCGTCCTCTGGGCCGAGGGGGCGGGGCTCTTCGCCCCGGACGAGGAGGCCCTCGCGGCCCTGCAGATCCAGGTCTCCCTGCCGACGTTCCGGGTGGAGCCGGTCGGGGCCGCGGCGCAGGAGGAGCTCCTCGACTACCTCGAGCCGGAAGGGGAGGCCGCCGGCGGGAAGAGCGGCGCCCGCGCCGCAGCCGGCAAGCGGCGCACCGGGCGGCAGGGCGCAACGGCCACCGTCGCAGCTCCCGAGCGGGACGGCCTCGTGGTCGAAGCCAGCTACGACCAGGCGGCGATCCAGACCGTGCTCGCCAGGGAGCAGCGCACCCTCTACCCCTGCCTCCAGGAGCAGGCCCGCAACGAGCCCTCCTTCCGGGGGGAGGTCCCCCTCTCCTTCACCATCGACAACGCGGGGCGGGTGGGGCGGATCTGGATCGACCGGGCCGGCGTCGAAAACGGGCCTCTTTTCAGGTGCTTCCAGAAAAAGATGGCGGCGTGGCGCTTCCCCGGGTTCCGCGGCGAACGCCCCTCGATCAGCCTCTCCTTCCGCGTCGGATCCTGACCGGCCGGGCTTTCCTGCCCCCAGTGTCGGAGGCTCCTGTTATTCTCCGCGCCGTTCGACAGCCAACCGTCGAGCGGGCGTGGGGCCCGCCGGTGGCTTCGGGGAGGTGGCGGCGATGGCCGGTGGCGCAGCAGCAGAGAAGATGATGGACGCAATCCCCGCCGGGAGCTTCCGGGCGGACGTCCTCGAGAGCGCCCGGCGCTTCAAGGCCTCCTGGCTCGATCTCGCCAGGCACCTCGTCCGGGTGAGGGGCGAGGGGATCTGGCAGGAGTGGGGCTACGCCACCTTCGAGGCCTATTGCGCCCGCGAGCTGCGGATCAAGAAGGCCACCGCCCAGAAGCTGGTCCAGAGCTACGGCTTCCTCGAGAAGCACGAGCCCGAGGTCCTCGAGGACGAGGACCGCGCCCGCAAGACGCCGTCCTTCGAGGTGATCGAGGTCCTCTCCAAGGCGGAGGAGCGCGGCCAGCTCGACGACCAGACCTACCGCGAGGTCCGGGAGAAGCTCTGGGAGCAGCCCGTGGCCCCTGCCGAGATCAAGCGGGAGCTGGCCAAGCGCTTCCCGGAGCCCGAGCCCGAGGAGCCGCCGGTGGACCTCACCGTGAAGCGCCTCGCGGCGCAGGCCCGCAAGCTCGCCCGCGATCTGTCCGGTTGCGGGAAGATCCCCCGGGCGGTGGCGGAGCGCGCCGCTGCCCTGGCGGAAGACGTCGAGGAGTTGTGCCGCTAGGCCCCCGAGGGGGTCCTCGCCCTCCCGGAAGGGGATGGCCGGGGCCTCGTCCGGTCGGGTGGCATCGCGAAGGCGTGCACTGGTCGACGGCACTGCGCCACAGGCAGGCGGACCTGCCCGGGACGTTGGCGGGTACCGACCCTATATTTTCGGCAGGGGCGTCCGCTACGCCGTTCGGGCGAATATCGGCGACGAGTTCCCTGTAGTAGGATTCTGAGCGAGAGGTCTGCCGTGCCTCATGCACGGCCAGAGCCTCCGGAGGCGCAAGTGAGCCGGAACCGCGAGCACCACCACGGGAACCTGTCCTGCTCCTTCTGCGGGAAGTCGCAGCGGGAGGTCCGTAAGCTGATCGCCGGGCCGACCGTCTACATCTGCGATGAGTGCATCAAGCTGTGCAACGACATCATCGCGGAGGAGAACGAGCGGGAGGAGGGCCGGCCGCAGGTCACCCTTCCGACGCCGGCGGAGATCAAGACCTTCCTCGACGACTACGTGATCGGCCAGGACTTCGCGAAGAAGGTCCTCTCGGTCGCGGTCTACAACCACTACAAGCGGATCCACTCCCGCAAGGGCGGGAAGAGCCGTCCCGGCAGGCCGGACGACGGGGTGGAGCTGCAGAAGAGCAACATCCTGCTCATCGGGCCCACGGGCTCGGGCAAGACGCTCCTCGCGCAGTCGCTGGCCCGCTTCCTCAACGTCCCCTTCACCATCGCCGATGCCACCAGCCTCACCGAGGCGGGCTATGTGGGTGAGGACGTCGAGAACATCATCCAGAACCTCCTCCACAACGCCGACTACGACGTGGAGAAGGCCGCCCGCGGCATCGTCTACATCGACGAGATCGACAAGATCTCGCGCAAGGGCGACGGCCCCTCGATGACCCGCGACGTCGGTGGCGAGGGTGTGCAGCAGGCCCTGCTCAAGATCATCGAGGGCACCCGCGCCAACGTCACGCCCCGCGGCGGCAAGAAATACAACCAGCAGGAGTACATCCAGGTCGACACCTCGAACATCCTCTTCATCGTCGGCGGTGCGTTCACCGGGCTGGAGCACAACATCCGGCACCGCATCGGCGTGAAGGGGCTGGGCTTCGGCGCAGAGGTCGCCGGCAAGCGCGCGGAGGATCACTCGCTGGGCGAGCTCCTCACCCACGTGACGCCGGAGGATCTGGTGAAGTTCGGGATGATCCCGGAGTTCGTCGGCCGCCTGCCGATCGTGGCGACGCTCATGGATCTCAACGAGGACGACCTCGTCACCATCCTCACCCAGCCGAAGAACGCGCTGACCAAGCAGTACCAGAAGCTCTTCGAGCTGGAGAAGGTGAAGCTCACCTTCGCCAAGGACGCGCTCCGGGCCATCGCCCGGGAGGCGATGAACCGCCACGCCGGCGCCCGCGGTCTCCGCTCCATCATGGAGAACGCGATGCTCGACATCATGTACGAGGTCCCCTACCGGGACGGTGTGAAGGAGTGCAAGATCACCGAGGGCGTGATCACGCGCGGCGAGCAGCCGGTGCTCTCCTTCGAGCGGGAGAAGAAGACGGCCTGAGCCTTCCCGGCCCGTGCCTGCAGGTCGACGCCGCCGCTTCCTCCGGGAGACGGCGGCGTCGTCGTTTCGGCGCAGCGCTGCCGTGCCTCGTTGCAGAATTGTGAACTTGGTTGCTACAGGGCGGAACGCCCGGTTTTCCACCGGTTGCGCCGTCCGCTCAATTGCAGCTGTGTGATATCGCCGCTAGACTCGCACCGTTTCCAGACCTCGACAGCCCGCTCCTCTCGGGCGGCGGTTTCGGGGGTGGGGGGAGCCGAGATGTCGCAGCCGGTTTCTGCGCCCGATGCACCGCGGATCCTCATCGTCGACGACGATGCGGCGGTCCGCGACGTCATCTCCGTGCTCCTGATGGAGGAGGGGTACGACTCCATCACGGCGATCGACGCGGACGGCGCCCTCGACGCGGTGGCGGCGGAGGATACCCACCTCGTCATCTCCGATCTGAAGATGCCGGGCCGCGACGGGATGTGGCTCCTCGACCAGCTGCGCAAGGACCACCCGGACACCGCGGTGATCATGCTCACCGGCTTCGGGGACACCGAGAACGCGGTGGAGTGCCTGCGCCGCGGCGCCGTCGACTACCTGCTCAAGCCGCCCAAGGTCACCGACCTCATCCGTGCCATCGAGCGGGCGCTGGCGAGGCGCCGGGTGGAGGTGGCCCGCAAGCGCTACCAGCGCACGCTGGAGCGGCGGGTGCTGGAGAAGACCTCGGAGCTCACCTCCGCCCTGCGCGAGGTCGAGAACGCCTACACCAACACGCTCTACGCCCTGGTCTCCGCCCTCGACGCACGCGAGCACGAGACCTCCGATCACTCGCAGCGGGTGGTTCGCTACACCACCGCCATCGCCCGGATCCTCGGGGTGGCCGAGCCGGAGCTCGGCGAGATGGCGCGGGGCGCGCTCCTCCACGACATCGGCAAGATCGGCGTGCCCGACGCGATCCTGCTCAAGCCGGGTCCCTTGAACTCCACCGAGTGGGAGGAGATGCGGCGCCACCCGGACATCGGCTTCCAGATCCTCCGCAGCATCCCCTTCCTCCGGCAGCCGGCGGAGGTGGTGCTCAGCCACCAGGAGCGCTTCGACGGCCGCGGCTACCCGCGGGGCCTGAAGGGCGAGGAGATCCCGCTGGGCGCGCGGATCTTCGCGGTGGCGGACACCCTCGACGCGATGACCTCCGACCGTCCCTACCGGCAGGGCACCACCTTCGCCGCGGCGCGGGCGGAGATCGTGCGCTGCGCCGGCACGCAATTCGATCCGCAGGTGGTGCGGGCCTTCGAGGAGCTCAGCGACGCCGACCTCGCCGAGCTGCGCAAGCGCCCCTCCGATCCGAAGCAGGGCTGGGGGCAGGTGCCGGTGGGGCAGGTGGGGCAGCTCGCCTCCGCCGTGGCCAACGCCGCAGCCGCTGCAGGGATGCCGGTGGTGGGGCTCGGCCTCGACCGCCGCGAGCGGGACCGCTCGAGCGAGCGGGTGGTGCTCACCAGCAACGGTTGAAACGAGCCCGGAGGTGAAGACGCCCGCAGCCCGGCCTCGAAGGCTGCGGCGCGGGCGTCTCGTTTTTTGCGGCGCTTCAGTGCGCGAAGCGGCGGGGCGAGAAGGGCAGGAGCGCTTCCGGCTCCCTGCCGGAGAGCACCGTCTCGGCGACGAGGCGGGCGGTCTCCGGCATGAGGAGGATGCCGTTGCGGTAGTGGCCGCTGGCGAGGAAGAGCCCCTGCGCCGCGGTGGCGCCGATGAGCGGCAGGCCGTCTGCCGGCGCCGGGCGCAGGCCCGACCAGCTCTCCACCAGCTCGGCGCCGGCGAGGGACGGTGCGGTGGCGAGCGCGTTCGTCAGGATCGAAGCGACGCCGCCTGCGGTCACCCGCTTGTCGAAGCCGACGTGCTCCATGGTCGAGCCGGTGAGCACGGTGCCGTCGCCCCGGGGCACCAGGTAGCCGCGGGGCGTGAAGACGATCCGCCGCAGGCCGAGGCCGCGCAGGGCGAGCTTGAGCATCTGGCCCCGGACCGGCTTCACCGCGTCGTGGGGCAGGCCGATCCCCTCCACGAGCGAGGTCCAGGCGCCGGCTGCCACCACCACCGCGCCGGCACGCACGGTCTCGCCGTCGAGCTCCACGCCGACCGCCCTGCCGTCCTCCACGAGCACCTTGCGCACCAGCGCCGCGCGGAAGGTGGCGCCGGCGCGTTGCGCCGCAAGGGGCAGTGCCTGCACCAGCTGCCGGGGATCGATCTGGGTCTCCTTCGGGAAGTGGAGCCCCATCGCCACCTCGCTGGCGAGGTCGGGCTCGAGGCGCCGCACCTCTTCGCCTGCGAGCTCCTCCACCTCGAGGCCGATCCGCCGCTGCCACGCCATCTTTTCGGCGAGGGGGCCGAGGTCGTCGCCGGCGAGGGCCACCTTGAGCAGGCCGCAGTGCCGGTAGCCCACGTCGATGCCGGTGCTCTCCCGCAGCTCCGCGGCGAGGGCGCCGTACGCCTCGCGGGAGGCGAGGCAGAGCCGGAAGAGCGGGCCGTCCGCCTCGCCCTCGATCTGGGCGCCGAGGATCCCGCCGGCGGCGCTCGAGGCCTCCGCCCCGGGGACGGCCTTCTCCAGCACGAGGACCCGCTGTCCCGCCTGGGAGAGCCGGAGCGCAATCGCGCTGCCCATCACGCCGCCGCCGATCACCACGCTGTCGTAGATCATGGCCGGCTCTCTAGGCCCGGGTGGGGTGGCTGTCAACCGGACCGCGTGCGGTCCATCGGGCAGCCTGCCGATGGACGGGCCCACCCGAAGGTGCATGGCGCAGCGCGGCGCCGTGATGCATCCTCGATCGGAAGCGCTGCGCGAAGGAGAGCCCGATGGTCACCACCCAGGCCGACACCGCCCGCCCGCCTGCAGGCGGCCCGCCCAACCTCGTCGACGGCGAGATCCGCAACACCGAGCCCGCCACCGGCAGGGCGCTGCCGCCGCTGCGGATCCATTCGCCGGCGGAGGTGCGGGCGGTGGTGGAGCGGGCCCGCGCCGCGCAGAGGCGCTGGGCGGCGCTCACCTGGAAGGAGCGCGAGAAGAAGCTCCTCGCCTTCCGTTCCCTCCTCGTCGACCGCGCCGAGGAGGTGGTCGAGCTCCTGATGAAGGAGAGCGGCAAGCCCCGGCTCGAGGCCCTCACCCACGAGGTCTTCCCGATCTCCGACCTGACCCATTTCTTTGCCAGGCGGGCGAAGAAGATCCTGAAGGACGAGTCGATCGGCCTCCACCTCTTCGGCCCCTTGAAGCGCAGCCACCTGCGCTACGAGCCCCGGGGCGTGGTCGGGGTGATCAGCCCCTGGAACTTCCCCTTCTCGATCCCGATGGGCGACGTGGTGATGGCCCTCGCCGCCAGGAACGCGGTGGTGGTGAAGCCCTCGGAGTGGACCCCGCGGATCCTCCTCAAGGCGCAGGAGCTGGTCTGGGAGGCGGGGATCGATCCCGACCTCTTCGGCGTGGTCCTCGGCGGCGCGGAGACCGGGGCGGCGCTCCTCGACGCCGGCATCGACATGATGATCTTCACCGGCTCGGTGGCCACCGGCCGCAAGGTCGGCGCCGCCTGCGGCGAGCGGCTCATCCCCTTCGTCGCCGAGCTGGGCGGCAAGGATCCGGCGATCGTCCTGCCCGACGTGAAGATCGAGGACGTGGCCCGGCAGGTGGTCTGGGGTTCCTTCGCCAACTCCGGCCAGATCTGCGCCTCGGTCGAGCGCGTCCTCGTCCACGAGTCGATCTACGAGCCCTTCGTGGCGCGGGTGGTGGAGCTGACGAAGGCGCTTCGCCAGGGCGATCCCGCCGCGGCGGGCAGGGAGCACGTGGACCTCGGCGCGATGGTGGTCCCCGGCCAGCTCGAGACCGTGAAGCGCCATGTGGAGGAGGCGAAGGAGAAGGGGGCGAAGATCCTCACCGGCGGCAAGGCGCACGTGGAGGGTGGGGCGCGCTTCTTCGAGCCAACGGTGGTGGTCGACGTCACCCCGGAGATGCGGATCTGGCGGGAGGAGACCTTCGGCCCCTGCCTGCCCATCCGCAAATTCCGCGACGAGGAGGAGGCGATCGCCGAGGCCAACGACAGCCCCTTCGGCCTCTCCGCCTACGTCTTCTCGAAGAACGTCTCCCGGGCCGAGCGGATCGCGAACCGGATCCACGCGGGCACGGTGATGATCAACGACGTGCTCTACACCCACGCGCTTCCCGAGACGCCGTGGGGCGGGGTGAAGCAGTCGGGGATCGGCCGGGTCCACGGGCTGCAGGGGCTGAAAGATCTCTGCGAGATCCGCCACGTGAACCAGCCGCGGGTCTCGATGCTCCCGCTCTGGATGTATCCCTACCGGGAGAAGACCTTCGGCCTCTTCGCCACGGCGATGCGCAAGCTCTTCAAGGGGCCGTTCGGTTAAGGCGCCAGCGGCAGCCGCACGATGAAGGTCGAGCCCTGCCCCGGCGCGCTCTCCGCGGCGACGGTTCCGTGGTGGGCCTCGACGATGCGGCGGACGAGGTAGAGGCCGAGGCCCCAGCCGCCGAAATGGCGGCTCGAGACCGCTCGCTCGAAGCGGTCGAAGATCGAGGGGAGTCGCTCGGGATCGATGCCCGCGCCCCGGTCGTGGACCTCGAGGATCGCCATGCCGTCGCTGGCGCCGGTGTGGATCCGGATCCGCTTTCCCTCGCCGAATTTGACGGCGTTGTCGAGCAGGCTCGCCACCACCTCGGCAACGCGGCGCCTGTCCCAGCGGCCCCGGATCGGCACCGGTGCATCCAGCTCGAGGGTCGATCCGCTCCGCTCGATGCTCTCCCTCGCGCTCTCGACCACCTCCGCCACCACGGAGGCGAGTTCCACCGGCTCGAGGTGGAGCTCGAGGCTCCCCGAGCCGATCTGCGAGACGTCGAGGAGTTGATCCACCAGGTGGTTGAGGCGCTTGAGCCCGCGCGCGGTGGTGGCCAGCGTCCGCTGGAGCGACGCATCGCCACCACCCGCGCTCCGCCGCAGCTGGGAGCCGATGGCGACCGACATCGAAGTGATCGGCGTCTTCAGCTCGTGGGAGGCGACCGACAGGAAGTCCTCCCGCACCTGGATCGCCTCCCGCGACATCCGGTAGAGCCGGGCGTTGTCGATCGCCAGCGCTGCCCGCCGGGCGAGCTCCTCCGCCAGTCGGAGATCCGCCTCGGTGTAGATCCGCCGGGCCGCGCCTGCGGCGAAGGTCATGGCGCCGAGGACGCGGCCCCTCGCAACCAGGGGCAGCGCCATCGCGCTGCGCAGCCCGAGGGAGCGGAGCAGCTCCACGTGTTTCTCGTCGCGGGCCACCGCGGCGAGGGCATCCCCCTCCAGCACTTCGTAGAGCCGGGGCTCGCCGGAGCGCAGCACCTCCCCGGCAGGCTGCGGTGAATCGAGGGTGGGGGGAAAGCACCGCCGCAGCTCCTCGAGCAGTGGCTCCTTGCGTGGCTCCGCGTGGGCCGCGGCCACCCGGCGGATGGCGCCGTGCTCCCCCAGCAGATCGACGACGCACCAATCCGCCAGCGCCGGCACCGCCAGGTGCGCGAGGTGCTCCAGCGTCTCCTCGTACTCGAGGGAACCGGCGAGGAGTACGCTCGCGTCGGCGAGGAAGCGGAGCGAGGCCTCGGCGCGCCTGCGCTCTTCGATCTCCTCCTGCACGGTGCGGAAGAGCCGTGCGTTCTCGATCGCCACCGCGATCTCCGGGGCGAGGAGCTGCAGCGTCCGCACGCGATCCGTGGTGAAGGCATGGGTGGCGAGGGAGTTGCCGAAGCAGAAGGTGCCGAGCAGCTCCTCCTTCCGCCGGATTGGAAAGGCGAGGAGCGAGCCCGCGGGCCTGGCCTGCAACCAGGGATCGTCGACGCTCCCGCTGGTGTCGTCGAGCACCAGCGGCGTCCGCTGCCTGCGGACCCGCTCGATCGTCGCGCGCGGGATCTCCTTTGCCTCCGCGAGTGGCGTCTGCTGCAGGCGCACCGGCCGGTCGGCGCTCCCCTCCGCCCGCACCACCGGAGCGCCGTCCTCCTCGAGGACGAGCACGCCGCGCTCGGCGCCGACCGCGCGGATGCAGACCTCCACGAGCCGCGGCAACAGCCGCTCGATGCGGATTTCGCCGGAGATGGTCTCGATCGCCTCCAGCATGCTGCGGACGTCGAGGCTGCCGCTTCCCTGCTGGGGCCCGCCGGGGCGTCCCTCGCGAAGGAGCGCCGCGAGTCCCGGCTCCTCGTCGAGGGCGCGAACCTTCCCCGTGGCGCCCCACCTGCCGTAGAGCGACCGCGCCTCGGAGAGGTAGAGGCCGGCGACGCGCTCCAGCCCCAGCGCGAGGAAATGACGTCCCGCCAGCTCGTTCGCGAGGGCGGCGTCGTGGAGCAGGCCACCGCGCCGCGCCGACTCGATCGACCGGTCGAAGAGAACGCCTGCGTCGACGTCGCGGCCTTCGACCCGGGCGATCTCCGCATCGAGGAGAAGGCGGCGGTGCCGGAAGTTGTCTGGGCAGCTCTGCTCCCAGACGAGGAACCGATCGCGCGCCCAGCGCGCGAAGGGGAGGTCCACCGGGCCGTCCGGATCGGAGAGCGCGAGCCGGGCCGTGGAGAAGGTGTGCTCGGTGGAAAGGGGATAGCCCCGCTGCCCCGCGAGATCGGGGAGCGCCAACGCCAGCTGCCGCCTTGCGTCGGCGAAGTCGCGGAAGAGCAGCGCCGCCTGCCCCCGGAAGATGCGGTAGGGCACTTCCGCCATCGCACCGATCTCCAGCACCCTCTCCTCGAGCGCGGCGTCCTCCTCCTCGTCGGCGCCGAGGCGCCCCGGCGCGATCGTCCCGCCCTGGAGGCTCCGCACCAGCTGCCGCATCGTGGTGAGGTAGAGCGCCAGGGGCTGGCTGCCGACGCGCTTGCCGAAGCTGAGGCCCTCGTCGATGTCGGCGAGGACCCTGGCCAGTTCGGTTCCCGCCAACCAGCCGGTGATGGCGATGGCGCTGCGGGCATTGACCGCCTCGCCCAGCTCGCCGCACTCCACCCCGAGGCGGAAGGCCTCCCGGAGCGCCGCCACGGAGAGCGCGTAGGATTGCCTCCAGGCGATGACCATCGTCGCCTCGAAGATCCGCGCGGTCGCCTCCGCCGGCAGGAAACCCGAACGGTGCGCCAGATCGACGGCGGCTCTGCCGAAGCGTTCGGCCAGCTCGAACGCGTCGCTCGCGGCGAGGAGCCGCGGGTAGCTGGCGAGGCAGGGAATGGAGAAGGGCGAGAGCCCCTGCTCGAGGATGTGGGCCACCGAGAAGGCGCTCAGAAAGGTATTGAGCTCGTGGTCGGCGACGAAGGCCGGCGCCAGCATCCTCGAGACGAGCAGCTGGAAGGCGCGCTCTTCCGGTGGCGCGTCGAAGGGCCGCTCGAGGAGAAACTCCGGCGAGCGCCCGGCGAGGAGGGTCTCGATCCGCTCCTGCTGCGCCGCGGTGGAGGCGGCGCGGTCACCGGCTGCGGGAAGCTCGATCCCGAGGAGCGCGCGCAGCGCCTCTGCGCCGATCTCCAGCGCTTCCTGCAGCCTTCCCGCTTGCATCCGCGCGGCGATCCGCTGGGCCTCGAGCGCCGACGACGCCTCGATCCCCGCGGCAAAGCGGCGGCCCTCCCTTGCCAGACGCTCGCTCAGCTCCACCTGGCCGCCCAGGTAGGCGTCCTCTGCAGCATCCCGGTGGAGCTGGTAGCGGAGCGGCCGCGGTGCCTCGATGCCGTCCAGCAGCTCCAGGGCGATGGTGAAATAGCCGAGCGCCGAACCGTGCGCCGCGCTCGCCCGCGCCCTGGTGCCTGCCCGCTGGTTGAGGATCGCGCGCTCGAGCCGCGCCGCAGGCCCCTCCGAGCGCTCGGCGCCGAGGTTGAGCTGATCCACCGCGTGGAAGATCCGCTCCTCGCCGCAGCTTGCGAGGAGCGCCCTGCCGATCCGGCGGTGCAGCTCGCAGCGGCGCGCAGGCTGCAACGACTCGTAGGCAGCCTGCTGCACCCGGTCGTGGACGAAGCGGAGGCGTCCCGCGCCTGCATCGACGAGGTGGCCCTCACGGGCCAGCAGGCCCAGGTGTTCCTCCAGCGAAGTGGGGGAGAGGGCGAGCAGATCGCGCAGCAGCGAGGGGAGCAACTCCGGCCCCACGCAGGCGGAGACCTGCAGCACCTCCTGTGGCCCATTCGGAAGCGCGCCGATCCGGGCGGCGAGCAGATCGGCAACGTTGGTCGTGATCCCCACCCGTTCGATCCGTTCGAGTTCCCAGTTCCAGGTTCGGTTGCTGGAATCGTAGAGCAGCAGCCGCTGGCGTTGGAGCGAGCGGACCAGCTGCCGCAGGAAGAAGGGATTCCCCCGGGTCCTGGCGGAGATCAGGTCGGCGAGTGGAGCCACGCGCTCCGGCGCCGCCCGCAGCGCGTCTGCGAGGAAGGCGCGGACCGCCGCCTCGTCGAGCGGACGGAGCTCGCATCGAACCAGCTGCAGGCCGAGGGATTCCAGCTTCGCGACGACGCGATGGAGCGCATGCCCCGGCGGCGTCTCCGATGGGCGCACGCTGCCGACCAGCAGCAGGTCGTGGGCGTCCGGATCGCTCGCGAGTGCCTGGAAGCCGAGGAGCGAGGCCTCGTCGGCCCATTGGAGGTCGTCGAGGAAGAGGACCAGCGGCTCGTCTCTCCGGGAGAGCCAGCGAACCAGCGCCTGGAAGGCGAGGCGGATGCGCTGCTCGGCCTCCGCCGCACCGAGGTTGGCCTGCCCCGCGGGCAGTTCGCCGACCAGCGCCCGCAGCTCCGGCACCAGCTCGAGCGGCGTCCGGCCCGCGGCGGCGAGGGTTCGCCGGAGCTCCTCGGGCGGGCTACCCGCGGCGTCGCCGGAGGAGAGGAGGGTGCGAAGCGCCTGTGCCAGCGGCTGGTAGGGGACGTTGGAGGAACGCACCGCTGCCTTGCCGGCGCCGAAGCGCGCCCCGCGCCGCGCCACCAGCGCCGCGAGATCGTCGACGAGGGAGGTCTTGCCCACGCCGGGCTCCCCTTCGACCAGGACCACCCGGACCCCGCCAGCCGCCGCGTCCTCGAAGGCCCGCAACAGCGCCGCCCGTTCCGCCTCGCGCCCGTAGAGCGCATGCGGCAGGGGCAGCTCGTGGATCAGGTCGCCGTGTCCCAGCTCGAAGGCTTCGACGTCGCCCTGCGCTCGCCACTGCCGGAGGGCCAGCTCCAGATCCGCCGCGAGCCCCTCCGCGCTCTGGTAGCGCCGGTCGGGCGCCTTCTCGAGGAGCTTCTGGGCGATCGCGGCGACCGCTGGTGGAACCCGCGGCTCGGCGATGGAGGCGAGGACCGGGACCTGGGCGAGGTGGGCGTGGACCAGCTCGAGGGGGTCGGCGGAGGGGAAGGGCGGCGTGCCCACGAGCATCGCGTAGAGGATCGAGCCCAGGGCGTAGAGGTCCGAGCGTGCGTCGACGGAACGGCCCATGTGGCCGGTCTGCTCCGGGGCGATCCATGCGAGGCTCCGTCCGAGCGCCGCCGGTTCGAGGGGCGGCGCGGTGCCTGGCGGGGCCGCCTCCTCGAAGTGGAGGAGGGTCGCGCGGTGGTGCGGCCCGAGCGCGACGCGCGCCGGCGCCACCGCCCCGTGGACCAGCCCCCGCGCGTGGAGCCTTCCCAGCGTCTGCGCGAGCTGGAGCGCGATCCCCAGTGCCTCCTCCACCGGAAGGTGGCCCGCCTCGAGCCGCTCGCGGAGGGTGGCGGGGCCCGCATCCTCGAGGACGAGGGTCCTGCAGGCCGGGCTGCCCTCGGTGCCGAGGAGCCGGACCGCGCCGGGCCCCTCGACCAGGCGGAGCACCTCCGCCTCGTGGCGCAGCAGCTCGCACCCACGTTCCGAGAGCGCACGCTTCACCACCACCTGCACGCCAGCCCGCCGATCCTGGCGGATGACGAAACGGTCGCAGCGGTGGCGAACCGCAATCTCGTGGCGCGCTTCCATCTACGTAGAGGAATGGTGGGTACGGCTGCCCGCGCGGGCACGGGCGGAGGCGCGCCGGGTGCCTGGCTGGTTGGCGCGCCGCGTCGGCCCCAAAGCCTTGACGACCCCACATGCCCCGCGTTAGCTACCGCGCCAACATCCAGGCATCCGGGGAGGCATCTCTTGGCCGACGTGTACGACGTAGCGATCATTGGCTCGGGCCCCGGCGGTTACGCCGCCGCCATTCACGCTGGCCAGGCAGGCCTCAAGACGGTTCTCATCGAGAAGCAGAAGCGCCTCGGCGGCACCTGCACCCTCGTCGGCTGCATCCCCACCAAGGCGATGCTCCACTCCGCCGACCTCATCGAGGAGATCCGCCACGCCGCCGACAACGGCATCGTGGTCCAGGGCAACCCCTCGGTGAACATGGGCGCCGTCCTCGCCAAGAAGAACAAGGTCGTGGAGCAGAGCTCCAACGGCGTCTCCTTCCTGATGAAGAAGAACAAGGTCACCGTCGTGACCGGCTTCGGGAAGATCGCCGGCAAGGGCAAGGTCGAGGTCACCGCCGAGGGCGGCGCGAAGCAGACCATCGAGGCGAAGAACATCGTCATCGCCACCGGCTCGGTGGTCCGCGAGTTCCCCGGCCTCGAGTCCGACGGCAAGGTGGTCCTCAACTCCGACCAGATCCTCGACCTCGACCGTGTGCCGAAGTCGATGATCGTGGTGGGCGCAGGCGCCGTGGGTATGGAGTTCGCCTCGGTCCACGCCGCCTTCGGCGCGAAGATCACCATCGTCGAGCTGATGCCCCACCTCCTCCCCATCGAGGACGAGGACGTCTCCAAGGAGATGGAGCGCGCCTACAAGAAGCGCGGCATCGACTTCCGCCTCGAGGCGAAGGTCGAGAAGCTCGAGCGCCTGCCGAACGGCGTGAAGGCCACCGTGGCGAAGAAGGACGGCACCACCGAGGTCCTCGAGGCGGAGCTCCTCCTCTCGGCCATCGGCCGCAAGCCCGTCACCGAGGGGATCGGCCTCGAGAGCGTCGGCATCAAGACCGACGGCCGCGGCTTCATCCCGGTGAGCCCGATGATGGAGACCAACGTCCCGGGCATCTTCGCCATCGGCGACGCGGTCCCCACCGCCATGCTCGCCCACCTGGCCACCCAGGAGGCGCTCACCTGCATCGACTTCATCGCCGGCCGCAATCCCCCGGCGCTCAAGTACGAGCAGTGCCCCGGCGCCACCTACAGCTCCCCCGAGGTAGCCTCGGTGGGCCTCACCGAGAAGGCGGCGCGCGCCAAGGGCTACGACGTCAAGGTCGGCAAATTCCCCTTCAGCGCCAACGGCAAGGCCCGCATCCTCGGCCAGACCACCGGCTTCGTGAAGATCGTCTCGGATACGAAGTACGACGAGGTCCTGGGCGTTCACATCATCGGGCCCCGGGCGACCGACCTGATCGCCGAGGCCTGCGCGGCGCTGCGCCTCGAGGCCACCACCGAGGATCTCGCCCGCACGATCCACCCCCACCCGACGGTGGCGGAGATCATGGGCGAGGCGGCCCACGCCACGCTCGGCCACCCGCTCCACATCTGAGCGGCTGGCAACGCGGGGCCGGCACGAAGCCGGCCCCACTGGCGGAGGGGAAGGAGAGAGGCCCGTGTCGGAGACGAAGCTCGTCAGCCTGGGAACGCCGCAGCCGGTAGCGACCGCGGCGAAGCCGCGCGCCAAGAAGCCCGAGTGGCTGAAGGTGCGCCTGCCGTCCGGTCCGGTCTACGAGAAGGTGAAGAGCACCCTCCACGACCTCAAGCTCGCCACCGTCTGCGAGGAGTCGCGCTGCCCCAACATCGGCGAATGCTGGGGCGGGGGCACCGCCACCGTGATGGTGATGGGTGATACCTGCACCCGCGGCTGCCGCTTCTGCAACATCGACACCTCGAAGACGCCGCTGCCGCTCGACCCCGACGAGCCGCGCAACCTCGCGACCGCCATCGCCAAGCTGGGCCTGCACTACCTCGTGGTCACCTCGGTGGACCGCGACGACGTGGCGGACGGCGGCGCCTCCCACTTCGCCGCCTGCATCACCGAGCTGCTCACCCGGGCGCCGGAGACGCTGCTCGAGGTGCTCATCCCCGACTTCGACGGCAGGGACGAGTGCATCGATCTCATCGGCAAGGCGAACCCGGCGGTCATCGCCCACAACGTCGAGACGGTGGAGCGCCTCACCCCCACCGTGCGCGATCGCCGGGCGACCTACCGCCAGTCGCTGCACGTGCTCGACCACGTCAAGAAGACGTTCCCGCACATCCACACCAAGTCGTCGATCATGCTCGGCCTCGGCGAGACCGAGGACGAGCTCCTCCAGACCTTCCGCGATCTGCGCGAGGTGGGCGTCTCGGTGCTCACCCTCGGCCAGTACCTGCGGCCGTCGGACTGGCACCTCGAGGTGAAGGAGTTCGTCACCCCGGAGCGCTTCGCCGAGCTGCAGAAGAAGGCCGAGGCGATGGGCTTCCTCTACGTCGCCTCCGGGCCGCTGGTCCGCTCCTCCTACAAGGCCGCCGAGCTCTTCATGGCAGGCCTGCTGAAGCAGGAGCGGACGCAGAAGAAGGTCACCAGCTTCGGCGTCCCCGTCGAGAGCTGAAGTTCCGAACGAACGGAAAGCACCGATGCCCGTCCTCAACCTGATCCAGGCAGTCAACGACGCCCTCCGCACCGAGATGCGCCGCGACGATCGCGTGGTGGTCCTCGGCGAGGACGTCGGCAAGTTCGGCGGCGTGTTCCGCGCCACCGCCGGCCTCTACGAGGAGTTCGGCGAGAACCGCGTCATCGACACGCCGCTCGCCGAGGGCGGGATCATCGGCGCCGCCATCGGCATGGCGATGTACGGCATGCGGCCGGTGCCGGAGATCCAGTTCGCGGACTTCATCTTCCCCGGCTACGACCAGATCGTGAACGAGCTGGCCAAGCTGCGCTACCGCTCCGGCGGCCAGTACACCGCGCCGATGGTGATCCGCACCCCCTACGGCGGCGGCATCAAGGGCGGCCTCTACCACTCGCAGTCGCCGGAATCGCTCTTCATCCACCACGCCGGCCTCAAGGTGGTGGTGCCTTCCAATCCCTACGACGCCAAGGGGCTGCTCCTCTCCGCGCTGCGGCAGGAGGATCCGGTCCTCTTCCTCGAGCCCAAGCGCGTCTACCGTGCCGCCAAGGGCGAGGTGCCGGAGGAGGACTACACCGTGCCGCTGGAGAAGGCGGCGCTGGTGCGCGAGGGCAGCCACTGCACCGTGATCGCCTGGGGCGCCGAGCTCCACGAGGCGACCATCGCGGTGGACGAGGCGAAGAAGAGCGGCATCGAGTGCGACCTGCTCGATCTGCGCACCCTGTGGCCGCTGGACATCGAGGCGGTGATCACCTCGGTGAAGAAGACCGGCCGCGTGGTCGTCGCCCACGAGGCGGCGCGCACCTGCGGCTTCGGCGCCGAGATCAGCTCGCTGATCCAGGAGCGCGCCTTCGTGTGGCTGGAGGCGCCGGTCAAGCGCGTCACCGGCTGGGACACGCCCTTCCCCTACACCCTCGACGACGCCTACCTGCCCCGCGCGCCCCGGATCCTCCAGGGGATCCGCGAGGTGGTGGACTTCGTCGCCTGATACCATTCGCCGCGCCTTTCGCAGCGCGGCCACCGGAAAGCACCGGGAGAACCAACGATGGCAAAATTCGAGTTCAAGCTCCCCGACATCGGCGAGGGCGTGGTCGAGGGTGAGATCGTCAAGTGGCTGGTCAAGGCCGGCGACGTGATCACCGAGGACCAGGCGCTGGTCGAGGTGATGACCGACAAGGCCACCGTCACCATCCCCAGCCCCAAGGCCGGCCAGGTCCTCCAGACCTTCGGCAACGAGGGGGACATCGCCAAGGTCCACGAGTCGCTGGTGGTGATCGAGACCGAGGGCGGCGCCGCCGAGGCTCCCGCCGCTGCCGAGGCGCCGAAGGCCGAGGCCCCCGCCGCCGCCCCCGCGATGGCTGCCGCCGCCACCGTCTCCACCGAGAACGGCAAGCGCGTGCTCGCCACCCCGGTGACCCGCCGCATCGCCCGCGAGCACGGCGTCGATCTCGCCACCGTCGCCGGCACCGGCCCCCAGGGCCGCGTCACCAAGGCCGACGTGATGGGCTTCGTCCAGGGCGGCGCGCAGAACGTCGCGGTGCAGCAGGCCAAGGCCCCGGTGGCTCCGCCCGCCGCCCCCGCGATCCAGAGCGGCGCCGGCGACGAGCGGATCCCGGTGCGCGGCCTGCGGCGCAAGATCGCCGAGAACCTGGTGCGCTCCAAGCAGACCGCGCCCCACTACCACTTCGTCGAGGAGCTCGACGTCTCCGAGCTGGTCGCCTTCCGCGAGCGGATGAACGCCAAGCTGGCCCCAAAGAACGGCGAGAAGGGCGGCGAGAAGCTCTCCTTCCTCCCCTTCCTCGTGAAGGCCGTGATCGCCGCGCTCAAGAAGAACAAGCGCGTCAACGCGGTGATGGACGAGCAGGCGAACGAGCTGGTGCTCCGCGGCGAGTACAACATCGGGATCGCGGTGGCCACGGACAACGGCCTCGTGGTGCCGGTGCTCCGCCACGCGGACCGCCTCTCGATGCGCGAGATCGCCCGCGAGATCGTGCGCCTCTCCGACGCGGCCCGGGCCGGCAAGCTCGCGCAGGCCGACATCGGCGGCGGCACCTTCACCATCACCTCCCTCGGCCAGACCGGCGGCCTCTTCGCCACCCCGATCATCAACCACCCCGAGGTGGCGATCATGGGCGTGCACCGGATGCGCAAGCGCCCGGTGGTCAATGACGAGGGTGAGATCGTGGTGCGCGACATGATGTACCTGTCGTGGGCCTTCGACCACCGCAACGTCGACGGCGCCGAGGGCGCGAAGTTCGCCTACGACGTCATCGAGCTGGTCACCGATCCCGAGAAGCTCATCGCGGAGATGGCGTAAATGGTCACGCGCGCGGCAGAGGCGAAGAAGGCGGTGGAGACGAGCCACAAGCTCGATGGCGCCGAAGCATTGCGCCTCTACCGCGCCATGGTGCGCATCCGCACCGTGGACGAGCGGATGATGACCCTGCAGCGGCAGGGGCGCATCGGCTTCTACGGTGCGTGCACCGGCCAGGAGGCGGCGTTCCTCGCGGTCGCCATCGCCCTCGAGCCCACCGACTGGATCTTCCCGGCGCTTCGCGAGTCGGCGGCGATGCTGCTCCGCGGCTTCCCGCTGGTTCCCTACCTGGCGCAGGTCTTCGGCAACTCGCTCGATGAGACCAAGGGCCGGCAGATGCCCTCGCACCCCGCGAGCCGCTCGGTGAACCAGGTGAGCTGGGGCAGCTGCATCGGCACCCAGCTGCCGCAGGCGGTGGGCGCGGCGATGGCCGCCAAGCTCCGTGGCGACAAGGCGGTGATGCTCGCCGCCATGGGCGACGGCGCCACCTCGTCTGCCGACTTCCACACCGCGATGAACTTCGCCGGCGTGTGGAAGGTGCCGGTGGTCTTCCTCTGCCAGAACAACCACTGGGCGATCTCGGTGAGCTCGAAGGGGCAGACCGCCTCGGAGAGCTACGCGATCAAGGCGATGGCCTACGGCATGCCGGGGATCAAGGTCGACGGCAACGATCCGAAGGCGGTCTACGCAGCGGCGAAGGAGGCGATCGAGCGCGCGAGGAGCGGCGGCGGCCCGACGCTGATCGAGTGCGAGACCTACCGGATGGGCGCGCACTCCTCGAGCGACGATCCGACCCGCTACCGCGATCAGGCCGAGGTCGACGCCTGGGCGAAGCGCGATCCGATCGAGCGCTTCCACGGCGAGCTCGTCGCCGAGGGCTTGTGGGACGAGGCGAAGGAGAAGGCGCTCCGCGAGGAGCTGCTCGCCGAGGTGAACCAGGCGATCGCCACCGCCGAGGCCGCTGCCGATCCCGCGGTGGAGACGCTCTTCGACGACGTCTACGCGAACCAGCCGTGGAATCTCGTGGAGCAGAAGAACGAATGCCTCGCCTCGCTCGCTGCGGAGAAGGCTTGAGCGAGCCGCGCGGTTGATGTTCCGGGGGGCGGCGCCGCGACGCGGTGCCGCTCTTCGTCTTTGGTGGGTCTGGAGGCGGCGATGGATCGGAAGCTGGTGGTGCGCCATCTCGGGCGCGTCGAGTACGAAGACGGCCTGCAGCTGATGCAGAAGCTGGCGAAGGCCCGCGACGAGGGCCGCGCTCCCGACACGCTCCTGCTCCTCGAGCATCCCCCGGTGATCACCAAGGGGCGCGGGGCCAAGCCCCACAACGTGCTCCTCACCGACGAGGAGCTCAAAGCCCGCGGCGTCGATCTCCACGAGACCGACCGGGGCGGCGACGTCACCTACCACGGCCCCGGGCAGCTGGTCGGCTACCCCATCCTCGATCTCAAGCCGGACCGGCAGGACGTGCGCCGCTACGTCCGCGACATCGAGGAGACGATCATCCGCACCCTCGCGCACTACGGCGTGGAGGCGGGGCGGATCCCGAAGTGGACCGGGGTGTGGGTCGGCGAGGAGAGCGACCCGGCGGCGGCGAAGGTCGCGGCGATCGGCGTGCACATCAAGCGCTGGATCACCACCCACGGCTTCGCCCTCAACGTGATCCCCGACCTCACCCACTTCGACATGATCGTCCCCTGCGGGATCACCGAGCGCGGCGTCACCTCGCTCTCCCGGCTGCAGGGCAGGCTCGTCGACCCCGACGAGGTGGCGAAGGTGGCAGCGGCCCGGATGGCCGAGGTCCTCGGCTGGCCGCTGGAGGAGCGGGGCTTCGATCTCGAGACGATCGCGGTGGCGCTGCTCCGGCCCGCAGCGGGGGAGCCCGAGGTGCTGGTGCTCCGCCGCACCGAGGCCCGCGGCGGCTTCGAGCAGATCGTCACCGGGCGGATCGAGGCGGGCGAGACGCCTGCCGAGGCTGCAGCCCGGGAGCTGACCGAGGAGACGGGGCGCAACGCTCCGCTCCACGACCTGCGCTACGTCCACGCCTTCGGCTTCGGCGACGAGCCCCTCTTCATCCGCGAGCACGCCTTCGGCGCGGTGGTGCCGCCGGGCACCGAGGTCCGCCTCGACCCGGGCGAGCACGCTGCCGCCGAATGGTTGCCGCTCTCCGCGGCCCTGGCCCGGCTGCCCTTCGCCGGCCTGCGCAAGGCGGTGGAGCGGACCGCGGCGCTTCCCGTGCTGCGGCGCTGATCCGGCGGGGGAATGCCCGCCCGGCAGGGGGCGGGGCGGGGTAGCGGGTTTGACACCCGGCAGGGCGGCCCTTAGTTCTGATCGAAGGGCCTCCACGGTCCGACCGGAGATTGCTTCTTGGCTGATTCGAGCTCCACGCAGGCCACCGGCGCCACGCTGAGCACGGGCGATCTCGCCCGGCGCACCGGGACCACCTTGCGCACCGTCCGCTTCTACGAGGAGGCGGGGATGCTCAAGCCGTCCGCAGTGGGCAAGGGCGGCAGGCGCCTCTACACCGAGCGCGATCTCGAGAAGCTGGCCCTGATCACCGATCTGCGCGAGCTCGACCTCTCGCTGGAGGAGATCAAGGGGCTGCTCCGGATGCGCGAGGGCTGCCACGACGCCCCGCAGCTCGTCGAGCGTTTCGGCAGCGCCCTCTCCGTGCAGCTCGAGCGGACGCAGCGCAGGCTGGCTGCCCTGCAGCGGCTCGGGGCGGAGTTCGCCGCGGCGCTCCAGGTGCTCGGCGGTTGCCGCGCCTGCGCCACGCCGCTCGAGGTCCACGCCTGCTCTCGCTGCGACGTGATGGCCCGGGAGGAGACGCCCCGGATCATCAAGGTCGTGGTCGGCGACAGCCAGGGCGAAGGCGGCGAGCGCTCGTAGTCCCGACCACGCATGCGACACGCCCGAACGGTGCGCAGCTTTGCCCTGGGCACCGGCTGTTGCCGGTGCGGACTGCTGCCAGGAGGGATCGCATGCAGGTTGAGCAGGGAGGCCTCGCCTATACGGTGTTCCACCCCGACGAGTTTCGTCGGCGCCTCGCGCACAACGAACGCTTCTCGATCGTGGATGCCCGGTCGGACGGCACCTACCGGAACAGCGGGCAGACGGTCGCCGGCGCGATCCGGATTGCGCCCGAGGACCTGAACCGGCGGAAGAACGAGATCCCGAAGGGGCAGACGCTGGTGCTGGTGGCGGACGTCGACGTCGCCGAGTCGATGGCGCTCGCGCTCCTCGCGGACGGCTACACCGACGTCTACCTGATCGAGGGCGGCTTCGACGCCTACGCCCGCGCCGGCGGGAAGACCGAGCCCGCGCGGGTTTAGCGCCGACCGTGTCAGGAGCGTGCTGGGGCCCCGCCGAGAAGGCGCACCAGCACCGGGTGTCCCGCCTCGAGAGAGGCGGGGCCCACCGGCAGCGTGGCGAGCGCCCGCTGCCCGACCAGGGAGCGCGTGAGGCCGCTCGATTGGTGGGGCGAAGCGACGAATCGCCCGCCCTGCAGGTTGCCTCTCACCCACAGTGCAAGGTCTGCGGATTTGCGGGCGGGCGCAGCCAGGGGCAGCTCCACCTCCGGCCTGCCGTGGCCCTGCAACCCCGCGAGGCGGCGCAGGCCGGGGCGTACGAAGATCTCGAAGGTCACCGAGGCGGAGGCCGGTTTTCCGGGCAGGAGGAAGACCGGCTTGCCGCCCGGGAGCCGGTAGAAGCCGAAGGGCTTTCCCGGTTTGATCGCCACCCGCCAGAAGCGTTCCTCCGCGCCGATCCCCCGCAAGGCGTCCTTGAGCAGATCGCGCTCGCCCACCGACGCGCCGCCGCAGGTGACGACTGCGTCGCAGGAGATGGCCGCAGCGGCGAGGAGCCGCTCCGCTTCGCCTGCGCGGTCGCGGGCGATGCCGAGGATCACCGGCAGGGCCCCCGCTTCGATCGCGGCGGCTGCGAGGGCGAAGGCGTTGCTCTCGCGGATCCCGCCCTCGCGCATCGGCTCGTCCGGCGCGAGGAGCTCGTCGCCGCTGGCGAGGATGCCGACGCGGGGGCGCAGGTGCACGGCGACGTGGCTGCGGCCGAGGGCCGCGAGCCTGCCGATCTCCGGCGGGAGCAGCTCGTGGCCCGGGGCGAGGGCCACCGTGCCTGCGGCGCCGTCCTCGCCTGCGGGGCGGACGAAGTCGCCGCGCCTCGGCTCCACGTGCAGCGTGACCCGATCGCCTTCGCGGGTGGTCTCCTCCTGCTTGACGATCGCGTCCGCGCCGGGGGGCAGCGGGGCGCCGGTGAAGATCCGCACCGCGGTGCCGGGGGCGATCGGCGCGCCGGGCGCCGAGCCGGCCCAGCGTTCGCCGGCGACGGGGAGGGTGGAGGGAGCGGGGCCTGCGTCGGCGGCGCGCAGGGCGTAGCCGTCCATGGCGCTGTTGTCCCAGGCCGGAAGATCGCAGGGGAGGGTGACGGTTTCGCCCAATGCCCTGCCGATCGCGTCGAGAAGCGCGACCCGCTCGGTGCCGAGCGGCTGCAGTTCCTCTCCGATCCTTTCGACCGCCTCTTCCCAGGAAATCATCGGCGTCTCCTTCCGCAGCGGCGGAGGATAGGGCGCCACGGCGGCCGGCGCGACCCGAGGTTTCCGCTTCCGCCGCAGCACACCGCCTCACGACGCACTTCCCGTGGGGCGGGAGATGTGCACATCAAGGGAGCGCACGGTCGAACGCAGGCGTGTCTACCCTGTGCCGCGTCGACCCCAAGGAGTGGGCTGCATGCCGAAAGACGAGAAGAAGACCACGCGCCGGACCGCAACGAAGGGCGACGCCACCAAGGGCGGGAAGAAGCCTGTGCGGACGACGGCGCGGGGGGCGGCGAAGGCCGCGAGCGCCGGTGCGGACGCTGCCGCAAAGAAGCAGCCGCCGCGCACGGCGAGCGGTGCTGCGAAGCCCGCCGCGGAGAAGAAGGCGCCGGCGCGCAAGGCCGCTGCTGCGAAGCCCGCCGCGGAGAAGAAGGCGCCGGCGCGCAAGGCCGCTGCTGCGAAGCCCGCCGCGGAGAAGAAGCCGCCGGCGCGCAAGGCCGCTGCTGCGAAGCCCGCCGCCGAGAAGAAGGCGCCGGCCCGCAAGGCCGAGGCTGCGAAGCCCGCCGCCGAGAAGAAGGCGCCGGCGCGCAAGGCCGCTGCTGCGAAGCCCGCCGCGGAGAAGAAGGCGCCGGCGCGCAAGGCCGAGGCTGCGAAGGCCGCCGCCGAGAAGAAGGCGCCGGCGCGCAAGGCCGAGGCTGCGAAGGCCGCCGCCGAGAAGAAGGCGCCGGCGCGCAAGGCCGAGGCTGCGAAGCCCGCCGCCGAGAAGAAGGCGCCGGCGCGCAAGGCCGAGGCTGCGAAGCCCGCCGCCGAGAAGAAGGCGCCGGCCCGCAAGGCCGCTGCTGCGAAGCCCGCCGCGGAGAAGAAGGCGCCGGCGCGCAAGGCCGAGGCTGCGAAGGCCGCCGCGGAGAAGAAGGCGCCGGCCCGCAAGGCCGAGGCTGCGAAGCCCGCCGCGGAGAAGAAGGCGCCGGCCCGCAAGGCCGAGGCTGCGAAGCCCGCCCCGGAGAAGAAGGCACCGTCGCGCAAGGCCGCGGCAGCAAAGCCCGCCGCGGAGAAGGCGCCGGCCCGCAAGGCCGAGGCCGCAAAGCCCGCCGCCGAGAAGAAGGCGCCGGCCCGCAAGGCCGCAGCAGCGAAGCCCGCCCCCGCGGCGCCCCCGGCGGCGATCGAAGCGGCGCCGGCCCCGGAGGCTGCAGCGCCCCCGGCCGCACGTGCGAAGACCCGCGCGGACCGGCGGACCCGCCGTGCCGGCGAGACCGAAGCCGCCAGGGAGGAGCGCCGCGCCGCCGGCCGCCGCAAGGTGGAGGCGGAGCAGCAGGCCGCAGCCGAGCGCAAGGCCGAGCGCCGACGCAAGGTCGAGGCGGAGCAGGAGGCCGCAGCCGAGCGCAAGGCCGAGCGCCGCCGCAAGGCGGAGGCGGAGCAGCAGGCCAGCGCCGAGCGCAAGACCGCCCGCCGCCGCGCCGGCGCCGAGCAGGAGGTGGTGCCGGAGCGCAAGGCCGCCCGCCGCCGCGGCAAACCCGCGGCCGTCGCACCCGTCGCCGCCCCGGGGCCCGCACCCGAACCTTCCCCCGCCGCCGAGCTGCCGCACCGCCCGCCCACGCCGATCGTCGAGGGACCGGTGGAGGGCAAGGGCCGCCACATGGTCGCCGACCCGCTCGCGGTGGCGGAGCTCCTCGGCGACGCCGCCGACACCGCAGCGCCCCTGAGCGAGGTGCTCCCGCCGGTGGAGCCCGACGAGGCCTGGCGGCTCGAGCACGAGCGCCGCCTCGCCGAGAAGGAGCAGCGCCGCGTCGAGCGGCAGCAGCGGCAGGCAGCGGAGCGCGCCGCCCGCAAGGCGGCCCGCGAGGCGGCGATGCCCGCCCCGCCGGAGCGGGTCAGCGACCGCGGCGCCGAGGTGATCGGCACCATCACCGTCCGCCCCGAGGGCTACGGCTTCCTCAAGCGCCAGGAGGGCCCCCCCGGCGACGACATCTTCCTGCCGCCCGACGAGCTCCGCGGCGTCATGGACGGCGACCGCCTCCGGGTGCGCATCGTCCGCGGCAAATTCGGCCGCGATGCAGGCCAGCTCCTCGACGTGCTCGAGCGCAGGCGCCGCCACCTCGTCGGCACGTTCTACCGCCGCGGCCGCACCACCTATGTGACCCCCGCCGATCCCACGCTGCCGCGCTTCGTCTCGGTGCGCGCCGCCCCCGATCTCGCCGAGGGACAGGTGGTGAAGGTCGGCATCACCCAATACCCGGAGCAGGAGGGGTTCGGCCTCCTCGGCGACGTGGAGAAGGTGATCGGCAGGCCCGGCGATCCGATCGTCGAGGTCCTCGAGGTCGCCTACTCCCACGGCTTCGCCGAGGACTTCCCCGCCGACGTGCGCGACGAGTCCGAGCTCATCCCCGAACACGTCACCGAGGAGGATCGGGTCGGCAGGCGCGACCTCTCCGGCCTGCGCCTCGTCACCATCGACGGCGAGGATGCCCGCGACTTCGACGACGCGGTCTACGTCGAGCGCCGCGCCGGCGGCTTCCGGCTGGTGGTGGCGATCGCCGACGTGGCCCACTACGTCCGCGAGGGAAGCAGGCTCGACGAGGAGGCGCTCAACCGCGCCACCTCGGTCTACTTCCCCAACCACGTGCTGCCCATGCTCCCGGAGCGGCTCTCCAACGGGATCTGCTCGCTCAACCCGCGGGTCGACCGCCTCTGCATGGTCGCCGACATCACCTTCGACTCCTCGGGCCGGCCCCTCGAGGCCGAGGTCTACGAGGGCGTGATGTGGTCCCACGCCCGCTGCACCTACGAACAGGTGGCGCGGATCCTCCAGGGCGAGATCGTGCCCGATCTCGCCAACGTCCACGACGATCTGCTCCTCGCCGGCGAGCTCGCCCGCAAGCTGCGGGAGCGCCGCATCGAGCGCGGCTCCCTCGACTTCGATCTGCCCGAGGCGAAGCCGATCCTCGACGGGGAGATGAACGTCGTGGAGATCGCGCGGCGCGATCGGAACGACGCCCACCGCCTCGTCGAGGAGTTCATGCTCGCCGCGAACGAAGCGGTGGCGCGCTACTTCGGCCACCGGGGCCTGCCCACCGTCTACCGCGTCCACGGCGAGCCGGACCCGACGAAGCTGGAGAATTTCGTCAACCTGGCGCAGGCGGTCGGCTACGACTTCAGCCTCGAGGCCGGGATCACCCCGGTGCGTCTCGGCGAGTGGCTCCGGCGGATCGAGGGATCCCCGCAGCAGAAGGCGCTCAACACGCTGCTGCTCCGCTCGATGATGCAGGCGGTCTACACCCCCGAGAACATCGGCCACTTCGGCCTCGGCGCGGAGCACTACCTCCACTTCACCTCGCCGATCCGCCGCTACCCCGATCTCATCGTCCACCGCCTGCTCAAGGAACATTGGGCCCGGGCCGGCAAGGTGCCGCACGGCGACGAACTCGACGCGATGGAGGCGCGCCTCGACGAGCTCGCGGCGCAGTCCTCGACCCGCGAGCGCGCGGCGATGGAGGCCGAGCGCGAGATCGACGCCTTCTTCAAATGCCTCTTCGTGCAGGACAAGGTCGGGGAGATCTTCGACGCGACGATCGTCTCGATCACCGACTTCGGCTTCTTCGCCGAGCTCGCGGATTTCCCCGTCGACGGGCTGGTGCGCGCGGAGGAGCTGGGCACGCAGTGGGAGCTCGACCACCGCCAGCACCGCCTCGTCTTTGGCAGCGGCTTCTCCTTCGGCGTGGGGGAGAAGGTGCAGGTCGAGATCGCGGGCGTCGATCTGGTGAAGCGCCAGATCGGCTTCGTGCTCGTGACCGATCAGAACGGCGAGGAGGTGCTGCAGATCCGTCCGCGCGCCTCGGGCAGGCCCCAGCGTGCAGGCGGCGCGCCCCGCGAGGAACGCGGTGCGCGGGATCAGCGCCGCGCCGGCGGCGCGCCGGCGGAGCGCGAGCGTGGCCCCGGCAGGCCCGGCGGCGGGCGCCGCGAGGATCGCGGCCCCGGCCGGTTCGGCGGCGGGCGCCGGGACGATCGCGGCCCCGGCCGCGGCCGTGCGCCGGACGGCGGCGGCTTCCGTGGCGGGCCTCCGCCCGCAGCTGCGCCCGGTGGCGAGGAGGCGGGGGAGACCCGCTCCCTCACCGAGGCGATCGACCGGCTCCGGGAGCGGCGCAAGGGCCAGCACGGGCGCGGCCCGGCGCCGGCGCAGCCACCACCGGAGCGGCGGGGCAGCCGCTTCGCCGCAGGGGATAGGCAGGCTGCCTGGGGCCCCCGCACCGGCGGCCCGCCAACGCCAGGCGGGGAGTCGCCCGAGGGCGGCAAGCGCAAGGGCAAGGGGCGCAAGCAGCGTCCCGGCCGCAAGGAGCGGCAGGCCCGCAGGCGGCGCTGACGGTTGAACGCGAGAGAGCCGATCCCCACCCGGGGATCGGCTCTCGCTTTTCCGGCTCGCGATTACCGCCGCTCGCTCGATCAGAACCTGCCGCGCAGCGCGTCCTCCACCTGCTTCTGCGCCTCGCGGCGGGCCTTCTCCTTGCCCCGCTCGACCTCCTTCTCCACCCGCCGCTCCACCTGGCCGGTGGGCAGCAGCGACCTCGCCACCGCCTCGCCGTCGAGGCCGGCCACCGCCGGATCCCGCAGGGTGCCGCCGAGCTGCAGCGGCACCGCCACCGGCGCCGAGGGCCGGAGCGAGCCGCCGGTGAGCTGCGCCACGAAGTCCGGCGAGAGCTGGGCGGTGCCGTCGAGGTCGAGGGCCCAGTCGAGGCCGATCCTGCCGTCGAGCTGCACCTTGCCGAAGCCCGTGTTCACGGTGATCGGCTGCTGCAGCACCATCCAGCCGTCGTCGACCTTCACCCGGGTGTGGAGATCGCGGAGGGTGGTGCCGACCACGTCGTCGACCGGGACCTGGCCCACGCGCTGCCCCAGATCCCGCAAGCCCTGCACGAGCGAGCTCGAGACCGCCTGCTCGAGGTCGATGGTGGCGAGCCTGCCGTCCTTCATCCCGAGCGCCGCAGCGCCGGTGAGCGCATCACGCAGCGCCTCCCAGTCGACGCCGGCGCCCACCAGGTTCACGTCGCTGTCGAGGGTGCCCGCCAGCGGCGCCGAGCCGGAGATCGCCTCCATCGCCTGCTGCAGCTGCACGCCGGCCATCTCGGCGTCGAGCTCCCAGGTCGGCACCACCGCCACGAGGTTGGCCGAGGTGCCGTCCGCCTTCACCGTGCCGCCGTAGAACTTCGCCTGCGCCTGCTCGAGCTTCAGCTCGCCACCCTGCAGCGTCGCCTCCGCCTGCACGTCGGTGGCGGTGAGCTTGCCGCTCACCAGCCGATCGATCTGCAGGGTGCCGCTCCCCTGCGCCTGCGCGAGGCCGCTGCGCACCGAGTCGGGCACGATCGGCCCCTGCTCGGGCGGCTGCTTCTCCGTCTCCGGCTTCTCGGGGAGCACGCCCATCAGCGTGTCGAGATCGAGGAGGGGGCCTGCCAGCGCGAACTCGAAGCGGGTCGGGCCGGTGCGCAGCGAGGCGGTGCCGCCGAGGTCGATCCCCGGCCCCTTCACCTCGATGTCGCGCAGGCCGAGCTGCAGCGCCTTCGTCTGCGGATCCACCGTGGCGGTGAAGCCGAAGCCGCCCTGCGCCGGCTCGCCGCGCAGCTGCAGCTCCCGCAGCTCGCCGGTGCCGGTGGCCACGTATTTCTCGCCCTCGGTGGCGACGTTGCCCTGCAGCTGCACGAGGCCGCCGGTGGTGACCTGGTCGAGGCCGGCGGGCAGCAGGTTCCGCAGCGCGCCCAGGGGCGCGTCGCGCACGCTCAAGGAACCGGTGACCACCGGCCAGGTGCCGGGACCGAGCGCGCCGAAGTCGGCGGGGAGCGGATCGACCTGGAGCTGCGCCCGCAGGTTGGGGGTCTCCGACTGCAGCGCCGCGCGCAGATCGAGCGCCATCGGCTCGCCGGGCCCCACGTTCTTCGCGGTCGCCTCGATCCCCTGCAGCTCCGCCACCGCGGTGCCGCCGGGGGCGCTGCGATCGATCACGCGCACGGTGCCGTCCTCGATCCGGATCCGGTCGATGACCACCTGCCGCCCGGCGCCCTGCTTCGGTTCCTCCAGCGCGCGCTGCTGCTCGAGGCGGTCGAGGATCTCCTGGAAGCCCCAGGTGCCGTCGGCGAGCTTCACCAGGTTGGTCTCCGCCCCCCGCAGCTCGATGCTCTCGAGGCGGATCTCCTTGCCGAGGGAGGTGATCAGGGTCCACACGTCGAGGCGGGCGCGGGCGCTCTCCGCTGCGACGAGGGGCTGCTCGCCCACGCCCTCGACCCGCAGCTCGTCGAGCCGCACCGTCGGGATCGGCAGGATGGAGACGTCGATCGGCCCCACCGTCACGTCCCTGCCGATCCGCTCGCTCACCTGTGGGAGCACCCGGTCGCGGACCCGGGACGCCACCGCCTCCGAGTCGACCAGCACCACCAGCGCCACCACGCCGACGACGAGGAGCGCCGCCACCGCTGCGAGGGCGATGAGCAGCGCCCGGAGCACGCCGCTGCCTTTGCGTGGAGCCTGCGTCGTCGTGTCGGCCATGGATCCTCCTTCCCCACAAGGTCGGAAGGGGAACGAGCCCGGGCAACCCTTCTGCGTGGCGGTGGGCCTGCCTCCTCGCCTGCCCTGCGGGAACACGAGGCGAAGAAAAAGCGGGCGGGCCATCGCCGGCCCGCCCGCTTCGCGCTCGCGCAGAAGGGCGCCTGCCTACGCCCGCAAATCGACCACGGTCACACCGTCGCCACCCTCGTGGCGATCGCCGCCGCGGAAGGTCGCCACGTAGGGCGAGGCTTCGAGCGCCTCGCGGATCGACTTCTTGAGCGCGCCGGTGCCGTGCCCGTGGACGATGAGGAGCTGGCCGGGCCCCTCGCTGTAGGCCCGGTCGAGGAAGAGCTCGATCTCGCGCACGGCGTCCTCGGCCCGGAGGCCACGCACGTCGCAGCGCGCCTCCGGCGCGGTGATCGCCGCAGCGGCCACCGCCTCGCCCGCCTGCACCGTGGGCTTCGCTCCCCCGCGGAAGCTCTTCCGGTTGCCGCCGGGCACGGCGACCTTCCCCGGCAGCGGGGTGAGCTCGTCCCGCTTCACGCGGGTCTTCAGGAGGCCCATCGCCACCAGCGCCTCGTCCTTGTAGAGCTCCACCACCTCCGCCTCGCGGCCGAGGGAGGCGACGTTCACGCGGGTGCCCGGGCGGATCTCCCGCGGCACCGGGCCGCCGCCCACCTCTCGCACCGCCTGGCCCCGGGCCTTCGCCTTCGCGCTCTCGCGCTGCAGCTCCTCGGCCCACTCCTGGAGCTTCTTCTGGCCGCGGACCGCGTCGCCGACGTTCTTCTGGGCGGTGAGCTTCGCGATCAGCTCGCCGACCTCCCGGCGTGCCTTCTCCACCTCCTCGCGCAGCTCCTCGCGGACCCGGGCCTCCGCCTCGCGGCGGGCGACCTCGGCCTCGACGCGGGCCGCTGCAGCAGCGGCCTTCGCCTGCTCGAGGTCGCTGCGCACCTGCGCCGCCGAGCGGCGCTCCAGCTCCGCTGCCCGGCGCTCCGCCTCGAGCTTCTCGAGGGCGGTGGAGAGGGCGCTGCCGCCGTGGAGGTTGTGCTTGGCCCGCTCGAGGACCTGGGCGGGCAGCCCCACCCGCGCCGCGATCTCCAGCGCGCTGGAGACACCTGCAGCGCCGAGCTCGAGGCGGAAGGTGGGCGCCAGGGTCTTCGGATCGAGACCCACGCGCGCGTTGGCGAAGCGCTCGTCGGCGAGCCCGATCGCCTTGAGCTCCTCGAGGTGGGTGGTGACGAGGACCTGCGCCAGTTTGCCCACCAGCTCGTGGAGCACCGCGCCTGCGAGCGCGGCGCCCTCGCGGGGATCGGTATCCGCCGCGATCTCGTCGACGAGGACGAGGCTCCCTTCCCGGGCGCTCTCGAGGATCCCGCGCAGGGTGGTGAGGTGCGCGGAGAAGGTGGAGAGATCCTTCGCCAGATCCTGGTCGTCGCCGATCGCCGAGTGGATCGACGAGTAGAGCGGCACCGTGCTCCCCGCCTCGGCGGGGACGGGCATGCCGGCGCGGACCAGCAGGGCGCAGAGCCCCACCGTGGTCAGGGTCACCGTCTTGCCGCCGGCGTTGGGGCCGGAGATGACGAGGGCCTTCTGCCCGGGGGAGAGGGAGACGTCGTTGGCGACGACGCGCTTGCCCTGGAGCACGAGCAGCGGGTGGCGGGCCGCCTTGAACGAGAAGGACGCGCGCCCCTCGCCGAGCAGGGGGCGGTTCGCCTCGAGATCGTAGGCGAGCTTCGCCTGCGCCTCGACCAGATCGAGTTGCCCGAGGATCTCGAGGGCCTGGAACAATTCGCCGGCGCGATCGCCCACGTCGGCGGAGAGCTCCTGCAGCACGCGGCGCTCCTCCTCCGCTGCCATCGACTCGGCGATGGAGAGCTCGTTGCCGAGGCCGACGATCTGCTGGGGTTCGATGAAGAGCGTCTGCCCCGAGTTGGAGGCGTTGTGGACGATGCCCGGCACCTTCGACTGGTACGAGGCGTTGATCGGCACCACGTAGCGGTCGTTGCGGATCGAGACGTATTCGTCGCGCATCCACTCCTTGAACTCGCGCTCGCCCATGATCTCTTCGAGGCGGCCCTTGATCTGGTGGTGGAGCGAACGCGCCTTGTCACGCAGCGAGGCGAGCATCCCCGACGCGCTGTCCTTGAGGCGGCCCGACTGCTCGAAGGCGGTCTCGATCCGCGAGGCGAGCGGCGTCGCCTCGGGGAGCTCGTGTCCCATCGCCGCCAGGAGCGGCGCCTCGGCGCGGTGCGCGTGGAGGAAGGAGCGGACCCGCGCCGCGGCGCGGATGAGCCGCGCCACCGCCACCAGCTGCGTCGCCTCGAGGATCGCGCTCTTCTGCGCGTACGAGAGGGCGTCGCGGACGTCCGCTGCGCCGGAGACCGGAAGGGAGAGCTCCTTGCGCAGGAGCTCCCGCGCCTCGTCGATGCGCGAGAGCGAGAGCTCGATCTCGTCCTTGCGATCGAGGAAGGGCAGGGTGAGGGCCCGCTCGTGTCCCCGCACGGTGGAGGTGCGGGCGGCGAGGGCCTCGGTGATCTGCGACCAGCCGAGGTCGCGCAAGGTGCTGGCAGGAACGATCGCGTGGGCCATGGACTCGGTAAGCCTCCGTGGGTTCGGCCTCTGTACAGAACAGCCGGTGCCTTGTCCAAGAGTCCCGAGCAATGCTACCCAACGAGACGTGAACCTTCGTCGCACCGTCGTCTCGATCCTCGCCGCAACGCTCCTCCCCTCCACCGCGCTCGCGCAGGCTCCGGGCCGCGACGCCTTCGCCCGGGGCCAGGCCTCCCTCGAGGCTGGCGACGCCGCCGCTGCCCGGGCTGCCTTCGAGGAGGCAGCGGCAGCCTCCCGCGGCTGGCTCCTGCCCCGGCTCGAGCTGGCGGAGCTCGCCGTGCAGCGGCGGGAGCGGCTCGCGGAGGAGCGGGCCGCGCTCCTCGAAGCGGCTGGCGCCGATTCGGACGTGCCCCGGGTCCACCGCCTCCTCGCCGAGCTCGCCGAGCTGCAGGGGGACGATGCCGCCGCCGCCGAATCCTGGGGCGCGGCGATCGAGCGCATGCCCTACGACCACGATCTGAAGCAGCGGCGCGCCGCCGTGCTCTTCCGGCTCGGGCGCTTCGGCGAAGCCGCGACGGATTGGGAGCGGGTGGTGCGGGCGCGCCCCGACGAGCCGCACCTGCGGGCCCAGCTCGCCGACGCCCTCGAGCAGGTGGGGCGCCACGAGGACGCGCGCACCCACCTCGACGCTGCGATCCGCCTCCTGCCCGGCAGGGAGGCGCCGGTGCGCAGGCTCGCCCGCTTCCTCGAGCGGCGGGGCGAGAAGCGGGAGGCCGCGGCGCTCCACGCGCAGGCCGACAGGCTCCGCGCCCGCCCGCAGCAGCAGCAGCGCAACCTGCGGCCGCTCCTGCCCTCGAAGCGTTAACGCGGCAGCACGAGGTAGAACATCGCGCCGACGTTGCCGCGGGGCACGCAGCCGACCCTGCCGCCGTGGGCGCGGACCACCTCCTGCGCCAGCGCCACCGAGATGCCCGCGGTGAGCTTGCGGGTGGTGATCGTCTGGTGGTCCCGGTCGAAGGCCAGCGCCGCCTCCTGCACGCTGGGCCTGTCGCCGTCGTCCTCCACCGCGATGAAGATCTCGGAGCTCCGGGCCTCCGCGATCAGGCGGACCTCGGCGTCGGTGGGCGTGCGCCGCACCGCTGCCTCGAGGAGCGCCCGCACCGCGCGCCGCATCTTGTCCTCGTCCACCGAGAGGATCGGCAGGCCGTCCTGCGCCGACCAGGCGAGCCGCACGCCCTTGTCCGTGGCGGCGGTGCGCACCTCCTCGAAGGCGAGGCGGAGCACCTCCTCGAGCGGCACGTTGGTCCGCTCCAGGGTGAGCTGCTTCTCGTCGGCGCGGCGGAGGTCGATGATGTCGTCCACCAGCCGCAGGCCGCGGTCGGCGTTCTTGGCGATCACCTGCGCCGCCCGCTTGATCCGCGGATCGAGGGGCGGTCCCTTGCCGCCCAGGATCATCCCGGCGTAGGAGCGGATGTTCGCCAGCGGCGAGCGCATGTCGTGGCTGGCGATCCCGAGGATCTCCTGCCGCCTGCGCACCCCTTCGCCGTCCTCCTCGTGGGCGACGAGCCAGAGGTGCAGCCCCTCGGGGATCTCCCGCCGCTCCAGGCGCAGGGCGCCGTCCTCCATGATTGCGATCCGCGCGCCGCCCGCCTCCGCCTGTTCCCGCAGGTCGGCGAGGCTCTTCGGCTCCGCCGCCCTGGCGGCGATGCGCGCGAGCAGATCGTCCTCGTTGCGGGCGAGGGCCGCGTCGCCGAGCAGGGCCTGCGCCGCCGGCGTCACGCCGAGCAGCTCGCCGGCCTGGTCGGAGAGCACGGCAGCGATGCCAGCGGCTTCGAGCGCCGCCCGCACCAGCTCCCGGGTCTCGTCCTCGCCCCGTTCTTCCCGTTCGCGTTCGGCCAAACCGCCCTCCGTCGGCTTTGCGCACCCCTTACCCCAAGGGTGATTCCCGGCGGGCCGGGAGAGAACCCCCGGCTGGGCCCGGCCCGGCGGGCAGGGCAGGACTTGCCCGTTTGCTGGTGATCCGGGCGGGCTTCCGGTGACAATGGGGCCCACACCCCCACGAACCGGAGGAAACGCCCATGCGCAGGACCCTCGTATGTGCCCTCGTCGTTGCCGTCGCCCTGGCAGCGTCAGGATGTGGCAGCGCCAATACCTGTGAGGGAACCTGCGGCGGTGGCGGAGGGCAGGGGGGCGAGCCGGGCATCGTTGCCGGGGGCGCTGCGATCCCCGACCCCTCGGGCGCCGCGGACTACGTCCTCTTCTTCGGCGACGTGGCCACCGGCGAGCGCGCCGTCGCCACCTTTCCGCTGGAGAACGTCGGAGCGACCAACCGCCTGATCCACGTCGGCGAGATCGCCTCGCCCTTCGGCCTCTCCGGCGGGCCGACGATGCTCCCGTCCGGCGGAACCGGCGCCCTCGAGTTCACCTACGCGCCCGGCATCGCCGCCCGGCACGAGGCGACGGTGGCGATCGACGACGGCGATCGGAGCTTCTCGGTGCGCCTGACCGGGCGCTCGGAGCCGGGGGCCCTAGACTGTCCCGAGCGGATCAGCTTCGATGCGGACGTCGGTGTCGAGGCGACGACGACCGTCACCTGCACCAACGTGCGCGCGGTGCCCTTCGGCCTGCGGGCCGCGGTCGACGCGCCCTTCGCCGTGACGCCCGAGCAGGCGGCGGTGGAGCCGACGAAGACGGTCGATCTGGAGCTGGCCTGGACGCCGGACGCCGCAGGGAGCAGCACCGGCACGCTGCGCCTCGAGGACACCACCGGCAGGGAGCTGGCTGTGGTGGAGATCGCCGGCACGGCCTACGCGGGCCCGCGCTTCTCCTGCGACGCCGGCCCCTTCGACTTCGGCTTCCAGGCCATCGGGATGCAGCCCGAGCGCCTCACCATCCATTGCACCAACACGGGCGATCGCGCGGCGGCTTCGATCGCCACCACCTCCGACGATCCGGCGTTCGTCGCCACCGGCCCTGCGGGCGCCGTGGACGCCGGCGCCTCCTTCCCGGTCGAGGTGGCCTTCGCTCCGTCGGCGGAGGGGAGCCGCAGCGGCACGGTGGCGATCGAGTCGACGCCGCCCGGGGGGAGCGCGGAGGTGCCGGTGGTGGGATTCGGCAGGCAGCTGGCCCCCTGCGCGATGGCACTTTCGCCGACCGCGCTCCGCTTTCCGCGCGTGGCGCCGGGCCAGATCGTCGCCCTCGACCTCGAGCTGATCAACGACGCCCCCCACGCCTGCGCCGTCCGCGGCCTCCAGCTGGTGGACGGGAGCGGCGCCTTCTCGATGCCGGAGGACGTGCCCGCCAACTTCGACCTCGACGCGGGCAGGCGGGTGCGCTTCCCCGTCACCTTCTCGCCGACGGCAGAGGGTGAGTTCGCCGCCGCGGTGGAGATGCGGGTCTCCGATCCCGCGCAGGAGCAGCGCTCCCTGCCCATCGCCGCGGTCGCCGGCGATACCTGCCTGCAGTTCGAGCCGGCGGTCGTCGACTTCGGGATGGTGCGGCAGGGCTGCAGCGCCAGCCGGTCGGTCGCGATCCAGAACACCTGCACCTGGCCGGTGCGGATCCTCGGCGTGGATCCACTCCACGCGTCGGAACCGCAGAGCCCGGGCGCCGGCTTCTCGTTCGATCCCGCCGTGGTCCTCCCCGCCACCCTGGCAGCTGCAGGGACCCGAAACTTCGAGCTGGGCTACGCCAACCGGATCCACGGCGCGGAGAACGGCGGCCTCGTCCTCGACGTGGGGCAGGAGGGGGAGCTCTTCCTGCCGATGCGCGGCGCCGGCGACCCCGACTTCGAGCGCACCGACAACTTCACCGCGGGCGCGCGCAAGCTCGACGTGCTCTTCGTCGTCGACAACACCGCCGACGCCGCCACCGTGCAGCAGGCCCTCGTCTCCCACGTGCAGGCCTTCCTCTCCCGTGCGCAGGCCGACGGCGTCGACTGGCAGCTCGGCATCACCACCGCCGGCTTCGGCACCGGCGGGCCGGGCTGCAGCGGCACCGTGAACGGCGCGGAAGGGGGCCGACTCTTCCCGGTAAACCGCAGCTCGGATCGGATCCTCACCCCGCGGGTGACCGGCTACGACGCCCTCTTCGATTCCTACCTGCAGGCCGGCACCTGCCAGAGCACCGCGAGGGCCTTCGACGCTGCGGTGCGGGCGCTCTCGCCCGGCGTGATCGACGTGCTGGACGTGGTCGCCACCCCCGAGCCCCTCGACGGCAACCTGGGCTTCCTCCGGGCCGACGCCCACCTCGCGGTGATCTTCGTGATGGCGGCGGACGACGAGAGCGGCACCGGGATCGCCGCCACCTACAACTTCCTCGCCGGCGTGAAGGGCGTGGACCACCCCGAGCTCCTCTCGGTCCACGTGCTCGCGCCCGGCACCTCGTGTGGCGGGTTCGATCCTGCAGGCACCCGCCTCGAGGGGCTGGTGGCGGTGACCGACGGCGCCGTGGTCGACGCCTGCGCCGCCGACGTGCCCATGGCGCAGCAACTCGGCGCCGCTGCCGCCTCCTGGCCCACGGCCTTCCTCCTCGAGGCGCTCCCCGAGGACAAGAATGCCGACGGCGTGATCGACGACCGCGGCACCTCGCCCGATCTGGTCGTGCTCGTGGACGGGGAGCCGGTGCCGAGCCGGAACCTCGCCGGCGACGTGGTCTGGGATTTCAACTCGGCCCTGGGCAGCGTGCGCTTCCGCGTGCCGCTCGCAGCGGGCCAGCAGGTCGAGGTCCGCTACGCCGAGGATTGCCGCTGATGCCTGCAACGATCTCCACCGGAGCCATGCGCATCTACCGCACCGACTTCGTCCCCACGCGTCTGGCGGCCCTTCTCCTCCTCGGCCTGCTCACCGCCTGCTCCGACCCTGCGGCCGAGGAGCCGGCGGCAGGCTGCGCCGCCCACACCGCGTGCGACTCGGGGCTCTGCGACACCGGCACCGGGCGCTGCCTGCCTGCCTCGACCGCCCTGGTGCCGATCGCGACCCCGGGCGAGGAGACCGATCTCCTCCTCGATTTCGGGGCGGTGCGGGTCGGTGCGGAGGCCAGGCTGCAGCTGGCCTTCCGGAACGACGCGCCGGTGGCCCTGGAGGCGACGCTCGCCGGGCTGGAGGGCCCCTTCTCCGCAGCCGTGACCTCGATCGTGGTGGAGCCCGGGCAGGAGGGCGTGCTCGAGCTCACCTACGAACCCGCTGCAGCCGGGCGGGACGAGACGATCGTCACCGTCGCCTCACACCGCACCAACTGGGCGCTGGAGTTGAAGGGCAGGGGGGCGGCCCCGTCCCTCGACTGCCCCGAAGCCCTCGACTTCGGCTTCGCCATCGGCCCCGACACCCGCAGCCGGACGCTCCGCTGCGCCAACGACAGCGGCCTTCCCCTGGTGCTGGAGGCCGCGGTGACGGGCGGCGGCTTCGCCCTCACGGGCGCCGAGACCCGCGAGGTCGAGGCGAACGAGCTCTTCGATCTCGAGATGACCTTCACGCCGGTGGCCTTCGGACCGCAGGCGGGCGAAATCGTCCTCCGCGAGGCGGGCGGGGCGGTCCTCCGGGCGATTCCGCTCACCGCCAACACGCGGGAGTCGGCGCTGCTCGTGGTGGACGAGGGCTGCGTGGCGTTCACGAGGACGCCGCTCGGCGCCTCGACCGAGGCAGGGATCCGGCTGCGCAACCTCGCCACCGAACCGCTCACCGTCCGTGCCGAGGTCCAGGGGAGCCCGGTCTTCTCCGTGCCCGAGGAGATCACCCTCGGTGTCGGGGGGACGCCGGAGAGCGAGGCGGTCCTGCCCATCCACTTCGCTCCCACCACCAGGCAGGACCACGAGGCCGTGCTGGTGCTGGACGCCGACGGCGTCGAGCAGCAGCTCTGTCTCAACGGCCCCGCCGGCGGGCCCCGGATCGTCTGCACGCCCTCGCCGCTCGAGCTCGGGATCCACGCCCTCGGCCTCCCGGGCAGCAGCGAGCTCACCTGCACCAACGCCGCCGCCGCCGGGGCGTCCGAGGACGTGCTCTACGTCGAGTCGGTCACCACCAGCGGTCCCACCCTCGCCGCGACGATCGTCGGCGGCGCCAGCCCCACGGGTTATGCAGGCAGCGAATCCTTCACGCTGCACGTGACCTCATCGCCCCTCGAGCCCGGCGCGTTCACTGGCCACGTCACCGTGGCCAGCAACGACGCGATCGCGCCCCGGCTCGAGATCCCCGTCGCCGGCGACGCGATCGCCACGCCCGGGTGCACGCTGCGGACCGAGCCCTCCTCGGTGATCGATTTCGGCAGCGCCCGCGTCGGCACGCCGGTCGAGGCCGACGTGCTCCTCGAGAACACGGGCACCGACCCTTGCGTCCTGGTGCAGCAACCCTTCGACGACCTCGGCATCTACACGCTCGAGCTGCCGCGGATGATCGACCCCGGCAAGTCGGCCCTCGCCCGTGCCACCTTCGCGCCGCAGCTCCTCGGCGGCAGGGAGGCGCAATTCGCCTTCCGCGTCTCCGATCCCGCGAGGAGCAGCCGCACCCTCTGGCTCTACGGCGTCGCCGAGACGAGCTGCGTCGAGTGGTCGGTGCAGCCCTTCGACATGGGCGCTGCCCGCCTCGGCTGCAGCTCGGAGGTGGAGACGATCCGCGCCACCAACGGCTGCCTCCACGCCGTGCCGGTGGAGGCGATCGAGATCGCCGGCGCCCCCGCGCTCTTCACCGCGACGGCTGGCGCGACCCTGCCGATGCAGCTGGCGCCAGGGGCCTCGCTCGAGGTGCAGCTGCAGCACCACGCACCCCTCGGCCTCGACGGCACCGCTGGTGCGGGGATCTGGCTCCGCAACGGACAGGCGGCGGTCTCGCGCACGCTCCAGGTGCAGAGCACGGCGAACGATGGCGCGGTCGCCGAGCATTTCACCTTCGCGGGCAGGGAACTCGACATCCTCTGGGTGATCGACACCGGGGTGGGCATGGCGGGCGTCCAGGATGCGATCGCCGACCAGCTCGCCCACTTCCTCGCGCCGAACCTCGGCGCGATCGACTGGCGCATGGCCGTCACCCGTGCCGACGGGTCGGGCCAGCTCCACCGCGGGAGCGGCGCCGCTCCCACGTGGCTCGACGACTCGATGAGCGATTTCGCCACCCGCTTCTCCGAGTACGTGCACCAGGGGAGCGCCGGCGCCAGGGCCCTCGGCCTCGAATCGCTCTACCGCGCGCTGCCCCATCTCGCGCCACGGCCCGGCGCGCAGCTCGCGGTGGTCTTCGTGAGCGACGTGGAGGACCAGTCGCCCGAAACCTCCAACTTCTATGCGAACGCGGCAGCATTCGCGGGCTACGAGCGGGTCACCTTCCACGCCATCACCGGTGGCGCCACCGGCTGCGGAAGCGCGGAGCCCGAGAACCACTACAGCGCGATGCTCGGCGGCGAGGGCGGCTGGATGTCGATCTGCTCCACCAGCTGGCAGACCGACTTCGCCGGCCTCGGGGCGGTGGCCTTCGAGCTCCCCGCCTTCCTCCACCTCCGCGATCCGCCGAGCGACGTCGACGCCGACGGGATCGTCGATCTGGAGCTCCTGCACCAGGGGACGGTTCTCGAGCCCACCGACGGCATGGGCACGGTCCAGTGGACGCTCCCCGACCCGCGCCGGATCCGGATCGAGCCGGTGGCAGCGCCTTCGCCCGGCGACCTCCTCGAGGTCCGCTACCAGCTGGAGTGCTTCTGACGGCGCCGGGGACCGCTCTTGCTCTCCGGGGGCGGATCCCTTGACCACCTCGGGGGTGGATGCTTTCCTTCCCGGTCTACCGGTTGATTGACGAATCAAGGAGCGCATCCATGGCCGATCCGACGGTGAAGGAGATCCTCGAGCAGCAGATCCCGCAGCGGCTCGAGACCAACAACAACCTCGCCTCCGACATCGACGCGGTGGTGCACTTCAACATCACCGGCGACGGGGGCGGCACCTGGACCCTCGACACCACCGGCGGCAACCGGAAGGTGGAGCACGGCGCCCACGGCGAGCCGAAGATGGTGATCACCTGCTCCGACCAGGACTTCGTCAAGATCGCCACCAAGCAGCTCAACGCCAACATGGCGGCGATGAGCGGCAAGCTGAAGTTCAAGCCGATGGACATGGGCCTGGCGATGAAGCTGGGCAAGCTGCTCGGCTGACGCTTCCGGGACTTCCCGCGACGGCCCGCCTGCGCATGACGCCGGGCGGGCCGTTTTCGTGCGCACGGAGGCGACGCGATGACGCTGCCCCTCGAAGGCCTGCGGATCCTCGACCTGTCGCGGCTCCTTCCCGGCCCCTATTGCACGCTGCTGCTCGCCGACCTCGGCGCGGCGGTGGTGAAGATCGAGGACCCGCAGGGCGGCGACTACGTGCGGCAGATGCCGCCGCAGCTCGGCGAGGAGGGGAGCGCGCTCTTCCACGCCCTCAACCGCAACAAGAAGAGCGTCGCCCTCGATCTCCGCACGCCAGCAGGGCGCGAGGCGCTCCTCGATCTCGCAGCAGGGGCCGACGTGCTGGTGGAGAGCTTCCGCCCCGGCGTCCTCGACCGCCTCGGCCTCTCGTTCGACACCCTCGTCGAGCGCAACTCCCGGCTCATCCTCTGCTCCATCTCCGGCTTCGGGCAGAGCGGCCCCGACCGCGACCGGGCGGGCCACGACATCGGTTACGCCGCACGCGCGGGGATCCTCGGCTTCGCCGGCGAGCCCCACGGCAGGAGCGAGAGCTGGCCCGGCGTGCAGATCGCCGACGTGGCGGGCGGCTCCCTCTCCGCTGCGGTGGCGATCCTCGCGGCGCTGCGGGAGCGGGATCGCACCGGGCGCGGCCGCCACCTCGACGTGGCGATGACCGACGGCGCCCTCGCGCTCCTCCACCTCCACCTCGCCACCACCTGGGGCGGCGGCGGTCCGCTGCAGCGGGGCACCGGTCCCCTGAACGGCGGCTACCCCTGCTACGGCCTCTACCGCACCAAAGACGATCGGCAGATGGCCCTGGGCGCCCTCGAGCCGAAGTTCTGGCTCGCCTTCTGCGCGGCGGTGGAGCGCGAGGACCTCGGCGTGCGCGGCTACGACCGCGAGGCCCGTGGCGCGGTGGAGGCGCTCTTCGCCTCCCGCCCCTTCGAAGAGTGGCTCGCGCTCGCCCGCGCCACCGACTGCTGCCTCGAGCCGGTGTGGGAGGGGGACGAGGTCGAGGCCGATCCCCACCACCGGGCCCGGGGGCTCTTCTTCGACCTGCCCGATCCGCGCCTGCCCGGTGGCTCGTTGCGTTCGCTGCGCACGCCGGTGCGGATCGGCGAGCCGCCGCTCCAGCCCGCCCCGTTCCTCGGCGCCGACACCCGCGCCGAGCTCGAGGCAGCCGGCGTCTCAGCCGCTACCGTCGACGCGGTGCTGGCGCTGCTGCGGTAGGCGCAGCTCCGGGAGCACGATCCCCACCAGCAGCACGGCGATCCCCACCCACTGCAGCGGGCCCACCCGCTCCCCGAGGATCGCGGTGGAGAGCAGCACCGCGATGGGCAGCTCCGCGGCGCCGAGGATCGAGGCGAGCCCCGGGCCGATCCGCGGCACGCCGAGGTTGAAGCAGACGGTGGGGAGCACCGGGCCGAAGAGGGCGAGGAGCAGGCCGTGCTTCCAGAGGCCTGCGGGCAGCGAGCCGTCGACGAGGAAGCGGGGCGGGAAGACGACGAAGGCGAGGAGCACCGAGCCGCCCACCATCACCAGGCTGCGCAGCCAGGGCTGCACCTGGGCCTCCACCCTGCCGCTGCCGTAGATGAACGCCGTGTAGGAGACGGCGGAGGCGAGGCCGAGGAAGATCCCCCGCAGGCTCGCCGTCCCGCCCGTCTCCTCGAGCAGGCCGCTCGCCAGGGCGGTCCCCGCGAGGAGGAGGCCCACCGCGGCGATGCGCAGCGGGGCAGGGGGCTTCCGGTCCACCACCGCCTCGAGGAGCACGCCCATCCACGTGAACTGGAAGAGGAGCACCACCGCGAGGGAGGCGCTCACGTATAGCAGCGCGGAGTAGTAGAGCACCCCGGTGAGCCCGATGGGCACGCCCACGGCGAGGAGGGGCAGCCACTGCCCGGGCCTCGCGCCACCGCGCCCCCTGGCGAAGATCGCGGCGAGGAGCGCCACGATCCCGAAGCCGAAGAGCATCTGCGAGCCGACCACCTGCTCGACGCCGAAGCCCTCGTCGTAGGCGCGCTTGACGATGGTGGAGAGGACGCCGTAGCTGCAGGCGCCGAGCGTCACCAGAAGTACGTACCGAACCAACCGCAGACTCCGACCCGCCCCGCGACCGAGGCCTATACCACGCGCCGCCCCGGCGCGAGCTCCGCCGGCTCTTCGTGCGGGCGCCCCCGCCCGCCTGCTACGCTCCGTCGCAACCTCCGGAGGAAGCATGCGCCGCCAGCTCCCGATCCTCGTAGCCGCCACGCTCGCCGCCTGCTCGTCGAACGATCCGGACGCGGGGAAGAAGGGCCCCGTCGACACCGGGACCCAGCCGATCTGCGCCATCGATCTCGCGCCCTTTCGCACCGGCGGCGCGGGCGCGGCGAGCGCCCGCCGCATCGCCGGCGAGGCCGACCTCGTCGGCGGCGAGGCGGCACAGGGCGTGGTCGGCGATTTCCTCCTCGAGAACGACCGCCTCCGCGCGGTGGTGCAGGGCTCGGACCGCACCATCGGCGTCAACCCCTACGGCGGCAACCTCATCGACATCGACGTGGTCCGCGATGGGGAGCCCGGCCGTGACGTCCTCGGCGAGATCGCGCCCTTCTACAACCTCGGCCGGACCACCGACCCCGAGGCCGAGGCGGACGTCTTCGTGCTCCACGACGGCAGCGACGGCAGGGCGGCGGTGGTGGCGGTCAACGGGCGCGACACGGTGAACGACTACGTGGCGGTGGGGAGCCTCCTGCGCAACGCGCTCGGGGGCAGCGACCTGGCGATCGACGGGGAAAAGCCCGTTCCCGCTGCGATCACCTCGTATTTCGTCCTCGCGCCGGGCAGCGGCCACCTCGTCCAGATCACCGCCTTCTGCAACACCTCCGGCGAGACCCTGGTCCTGGGCGTCGGCGATCTGGTCGATTCCGGCGGCAACGTCGAGGCCTTCAATCCCCACCTCGGCGACGGCTGGGGTTCCTCCTCCACGCCGAAGGACGCGCCCTTTCTCGCCTGGGTGGGCGCGACCGGCGGCTACGCCCTGGTGCCCGGCGACGGCAACCAGAAGAACCAGGTCCTCTCCACCTCCGGCGTCACCGGCACGCTGCAGGGCTCCTCGTCGCTCTTCGAGTACACCGGCAAGCTGGACCTGCAGGCCCCGCCCTCCGGCGCGCTGATCGTCCCCGCCGGCGGGCGCGCGAGCTACGAGCGGCGCATCGTCCCCGGCGCGAGTCTCGCGGCGATCACCGCGGAGATCGCCGCGCTCCGTGGCGACGAGACCGGCACGGTGCGGGGCACGGTGCTGGCTGGCGATCGCCCCGCCGCTGGCGCCCGCGTCGCTGCGGTGCGCACCAGCGGGGGCAGGGAGATCACCGAGACGGTCTTCGTCGCGGACGAAGCCGGCGCCTTCGAGGGAAGCCTGCCTGCTGGCGACTACCGGCTCCTCGCCAGCCTCCCCGGCCAGCTCTCCGGGGAGCAGCCGATCCGCGTCACCTCCGGCGGCCCTGCGGCAGCGACCCTGGAGCTCGGGGCCACCGGCACCCTCACCGTGCAGGTCCGCGACGCCAACGGCGATCTCCCGACCGCAGGCCGCGTCCACGTCCTCTGCGCGGGACCTTGTGCCACGCCCCGCGACGCCGAGACCCGCTTCCGGGACGTCGGCGCCGATCCGCTTCCCGAGGGTGTCTTCGCCATCGGCCACGCCGACCTCTCCGGCACGATCCGCTTCGAGCTCCCCGCGGGACCGTGGGAGGTGCTGGTGAGCCGCGGCGCCGAATACGACACCTTCCCCGCCGACTTCCCCGACACCGGCCACGGCCACGCGGTCGCCGTCGGCGCAGGCGAGACCGCCGAGGTGGTGGCGCCGGTGGCGCGCGTCATCGACACCACCGGCTGGATCAGCGCCGACTTCCACGTCCACGCGATCAACTCCCCGGACTCGCCGGTGCCCAACCGCGACAGGGTCGTCTCCTTCCTCGCCGAGCAGGTGGAGGTGCTGGTCCAGACCGATCACGAATACGTGACCGACCTCGGCCCCGAGGTGGAGGCCCTCGGCGCCACCTCGCAGATCCGCACCATCGTCGGGACCGAGGTCACCACCTTCGACTACGGCCACGTCAACGCCTTCCCGCTCACCGTCGATCCGGGCCAGCGCAACGGCGGCGCGATCGACTGGGCCGGCGGCCGTGGCCCCACCCTGACGCCGGCGGGAATCTTCGCCGCGGCCAGGGAGCGCGGCGCCGAGGTGGTGCAGCTCAACCACGCGCGCAGCGAGGGCAACTCGATGGTCCACCTCGACGCGCTCCGGGTCGACACCGCGACGCTGGCCACCCACGCCGATCCGGTCTTCTTCCGGATGGAGCCGAACGGCGAGGATCCGGCGGTGGACTCGAAGCTCTTCTCGAAGGACTTCACCGCCATCGAGATCCTCAACGGCTTCAGCGAGGGCAACTTCCGCGCGCTGCTCAACGACTGGACCACCTTCCTCGGCCAGGGTTTCGTGGTGACGGGCACCGCGGTCTCCGACACCCACAAGCTCGCCTCCTCCGGCCCCGGCTCCCCCAGGAGCTGGGTCTTCCTCGGCGACGACGATCCCGCAACTGTGGACGTGGCGGCGCTCGCCGCGGCGGTGAACGCGGGCAGGGTGGTGGGTGGCTCGGCGCCCTTCGTCACCGTGGAGGCTGCGAGCGGCGGCGCGACCGCAGGCGTGGGCGAGACCCTCGCCACCGGCGGCGGGGAGCTGGAGCTCCGGGTCGTCGTGCAGTCGCCGCGCTGGGCGAAGTTCAACCGGATCGAGGTCTTCTCGTGGCGTCCGGAGGCCGCGGCGGTGAACGGGATCTGGAACCCGCTCCTCCCGCCGGACGCGGTGGCGGTGCAGGCCGACGGCGCCGCCGCCAGCGCGCGGATCGACCTGGCGGACCCGGCCTTCACCGTCGACGGATTCGAGGGCGGCGGCGATCATCCGGCCTACCGGGTCGAGCGGACCTTCCGCTTCGCTCCTGCAGCCGACACCTTCTACATCGTCCTCGTCCGCACGGTGACCAAGGCGGCGGACGGCCTGGAGGAGGGGGAGGTGGTGCCGCCCACGCTCTCGCCCATCGCCTACGACACCGGCGGCAGGGCGGCCCGGGCGGCGGCCTTCACCAACCCGATCTTCGTCGACGTGGACGGGGGCGGCTTCGACCGCTTCCCGCTCCTGCAGGCGATGGAGCAGGGGCTCGTCCCCACAGGCGCCCCCGGCCGGGCGGCAGCCCCGCCTCCCGCCGACGAGGCCGCCTTCCACGAGCGGCTCGAGCACCTGAACCACCGGCACTGACCCGCTCGCGTGCGACCGCCGCCCGCCCGGCCGTTGCCGGGCCGGTGGCGGTGTGTCAAAACACGAGGCCTATGTCGTCCCTCTCCTCCGAGCGCCAGACGATCCTCTTCTCCGCCGTGGCCCTGGCGATCTTCCTGCTCGTGACCGGGCTCTATCCGGACATCGGCAAGACCCGCACCCCCACGCGGCAGATCGCTGCCGGCAAGAAGATCCCGGTGAGCATCACCCTGGTCACCGCCGACGCCAACGACCTCGCTTGCGCGGGCAACGACGAGGTCGGCGGCGCCCGCTGCGCCTTCGACGAGGACGGCAAGCCCTGGGCCGACGCGGGAGAAAAGCCGGTGCTCGCTCCCTACATGACCGTCGACAACGTGCTCTTCCTCATCCCCGATCTCTGGAAGGAGCCGGCGCTGGCGAAGAAACTCGCCGCCGACCCCCCCTCGATCGATCGGGAGCGCCTGCGCCGCTTCACCGCCAAGTGCGAGCTCGAGGCCGTGGAGAAGGCGAAGTCCTTCTACGTCCGCTGGGTGCCCACCATGGAGTGGCAGCACAACCGCGAGGCGTGGGTGGGCCGGATCGCCGGCTGCTCGATCGACTGACCCGGACGTTTCACACCCAGAGCGCCCGCGGGATGTCGCGCCAATCCTCGGCCAGCACGCCGGGGGCCAGGGGCAGCAGCATCGGCAGGGCGTCGTCGTCGCGGGGCACCCGCCTGCCTGCCTCGGGCTGCAGGGGGAGCGAGGGCGTCTCCCAGATCCGGACCTCGGCGAGCCCCGCCGCCAGCGCCGCTGCGGAAGCGGCCTGCACCAGCTGCTGCGCCGCGCCGGGATCCGCCGCCTCCGCGAGGAGAATCGCCAGCCGCTCGTTCTTGTAGTCGGCGGCCCAGAGCGCCCGCGCGCCGGGGAGCTCGACGCCGCAGGTCGCCGGGAGCCCGCGTCCCAGGGCCTCCGCGTAGATCCGCGCCCGCTCGAGGTGCCAGTCGATCTGCGCCGCCGTGGGCCAGGCCACGAAGGGCGCGTCCGGCAGGGCGAAGCGGGCGAGGGCGCCTTCGACCTCGTGCTCTCCGATCCACCGCGCCTCGGCAGGGGCTGCGGCGGCGGCCTCCACCGCGAAGATCCGATCGTGGCAGAGCCGGGGCTCGTAGCCGGCCCGCTGGTAGAGGGTCGCTCCGACCTCGGAGAAGAGAAGGATCGCGTGGGCCCGGGGCTCGCACCGGCGCAGCTCGGCGGAGAGCGCCTGCATCATCGCCAGCGCGTGGCCCCTGCCGCGGAGCCGCTCCTCGGTGAAGACGGAGGCGACGCCGAAGCCCACGCCCTCCTGCTCCGCGCCCTCGTGCCGGCGCAGGCTGCGCATCCGGAAGGTCTCGCAGGAGGCGAGGACCGCGCCCGCCTCGTCCTTCCAGAGCCAGGTGGTCATCCCGCTTCCGCACCACGGATGGGCGCGGAGCCGCTCCTCCCGCCTGAACCAGGCAGCCTGGGAGATCCGCTGGCCCCACGCGCGGTGGGTGAGCGGATCACGGGAGCGCTTCTCCTCTTCGGTGGCGACGACGAGCTGCACGGCTTCCCTCCTGCTTTGCGGTTGCCTCGCGGCGGCCGGGGCTGCACCTTCGCCTCCAAAGCGCTGGCTTGCAACGGGCGAAGCTGCGCAGAATCCGCTGATTCGGAGGTCTCCCGGCCATGATCGATCACCTCGGCGCCCCCGCGGTCTGCTGCTGCGCGGAGGGTGCGTGAGCAAACGCTTCCGGCGGACGCCGCGACCGAAGCAGCGGCGCTTCTCGATGATCCGCGATTTCCAGCTCGCGGACCTGGTGACGCTCCTCAACGGCTTCGCCGGCATGGGCGCGGTGTTGGCGACGATGAAGTTCCTCGCCGAGGGCGAGCCCGCCTTCCTCTGGCTCGCCTTCGCGCTCCTGCCGCTCTCGCTCCTCTTCGACATCGCCGACGGGCGGATCGCACGCTGGCGCCGGAAGAGTTCGCCGCTGGGGCAGGAGCTCGATTCCCTCGCCGATCTCGTCTCCTTCGGCGTGGCGCCTGCGGGCCTCGCCTTCGCGATGGGCATGCAGGGCGGCTGGGACGCGCTGGTGCTGATCTACTTCGTCGCCTGCGGGATCAGCAGGCTGGCGCGCTACAACACCACCGCGGCGGCGATGAGCGACGACGCAGGCAAGGTGAAATATTTCGAGGGAACGCCGATCCCCAGCAGCCTGCTCCTCGTGGCGCTGCTGGCCTTCCTGGCGATGAAGGGTTGGTTCGGCGCGCGGCTGCCCTTCGGCGAGCTGCTGGTCGGGCCGTGGCGCTTCCACCCGCTGGTGCTGCTCTACGCCCTGAGCGGCAGCGCGATGATCAGCAAGACGCTGCGGATCCCCAAGCCCTGATCGTCCACTCCTCGAACGAAGAGCGGCGGCGCCCCCGGGAGGGAGCGCCGCCGCTTTGCTTCCGCGAACGCGAGGCGATCAGATGCCGATCGCCGGCTCGTCGGGGAGGCCGTCGCAGGCGTCGTCGCTGGCGTAGAAGTTCGTGTCGTAGGTGACCTCGATCGTCGTGTCGGTGCCCACCTCGCCGAGGTCCTGGAACCAGATGGCGTCTGCCGCCACGCCGCCCTGGCCCGCAGGGATCGGGCCGCAGGTGTGATCGCCGCTCACGTCGGCGTAATACTTCAGCACGTACTGGGTGCCGCTCGTGAGCGCATCCTCGGTGGTGAAGGAGAAGGTGCCGGTGGTGTCCAGCACCTCGCCGCCCTCGAGGGCCACGTTGCCGTCGCGGTCGAGCACCGCGTAGCCGAACCACATCTCGGCGTTCGGCGTGAAGCCGGTGCCGGAGAAGGTGAAGTCGACGGGCTCGCCGCCGCCGGAGCCGCCGGCACCACCTGCGCCGCCGGAGCCGCCAGCGCCACCGGTACCACCAGCGCCGCCGGCTCCACCGGCGCCACCCGCTCCGCCGGTACCACCAGCGCCGCCGACGCCACCGGTCCCGCCGGTGCCGCCGACGCCACCCGTGCCGCCGTTGCCACCCTCGTCGTCGTCGTCGGTGCCGCAGGCCATCGGGCCTGCGAAGGCCAGGGCTGCCGCGAGGCCAAGGGCCACCAGAATCCGCTGCGTCATGTTGCTCCTCCCCAGGGAGTCGAATCGGGTTGCGTCCGTTGCTGGACGTGACCGTCCATACCGCATCCCTGCCGCGGTGCAACCTTCGTGTGGTCGGGCAGCACTTCCGCCGAGCGGTTTCTCGCGACCTCGGGATGCTTCGCGGGATCGCCCGACTCTCTCCGGGAGGCTCGGCGCCGCCATCGGTCCCACGGGCGCACGGCGGGGGTGGGCCGCCGTTCGCTTCTGGAACGGCTGGAAATACGGACACCTGGGACCTTTTTCCCCGGCGCCCCCTACGGTAGGCTTCACACGTCGCCGCCCGAGGACCCGCAGATGCTCCGCCGCCTGTTGCCACTCGTCGCCCTCGTCCTCGCCGCCTGCCCCGCCGAGGACGAGCGGCCCCCGCTCTCCCGCGAGATCTTCGCGCCCCTCGGGCAGCCCTATCCCTTTGCCACCGAGGCGCAGCGCGACGACTTCGCCAGGGGGCTCGAGGTGGTGGAGCGGGTCTGGACGGAAGCGGACGGCCTCGGCCCCCGCTTCAACGTCGTCTCCTGCGGCAGCTGCCACCTCAAGCCGGTCTTCGGCGGCACCTCCGGGCGCTACCGGAACTTCTACCTGATCGGCCGCACCGGCGAATTCGGCTTCGAGCCCGGCCCCTACGGCGGCATCGCCCACGGCTACGGCCTCGGCGAGGAGCGGGTCCGCCCGCCCATCGGCAGCGACATCACCATCGCCGCCCAGCGCAACGCCTTGCCCTTCTTCGGCACCGGCCTCATCGCCGAGCTCCCCGAGCGCGTGATCCTCGCAGGCGCCGATCCGGAGGACCGCGACGGCGACGGGATCAGCGGCAGGCCCAACTACGAGGACGGCTTCGTGGGCCGCTTCGGCCGCAAGGCCCAGACGGTGAGCATCGAGGGCTTCATCCGCGGCCCGATGAACAACCACCTCGGCGTCACCTCCGCCCCCTTGAGCGACTACGACAAGGCGCGCCTGCCGGTCCCCTCCGCGGTGGGCGCGAGCAGGGCCGGCCTCGGCAGCGTGCGCCAGGGCCAGGTGGCGCCGCCGGGACGGCCCCTCGTCGACGAGGATCTCGTCCCCGATCCCGAGCTTTCGCCACCCGATCTCTTCGCGGTGGTCAGCTTCGCCATGCTCCTCGCGCCGCCGCCGCCCGACGCGCCGACGCCTGCCAGCGAGCGGGGCAGGGCGCTCTTCGGGCAGCTCGGCTGCGACGCCTGCCACACCCCGGCCCTCGAGGGGCCGCGGGGCCCGATCCCGCTCTACTCGGACCTGCTCCTCCACGATCTCGGCCCGGAGATGGCCGACGGCATCGAGATGGGCGAAGCCACCGGCGCCGAGTTCCGGACCCAGCCGCTCTGGGGCATCGCCGCGTCGGCGCCCTACCTCCACGACGGCAGGGCCGACACCCTCGAGGAGGCGATCCGCTGGCACGGCGGGGAAGGGGAGAAGTCCCGCGAGCGCTTCGAGGCCAGCACGCCGGAAGAGCAGGCGGATCTCGTCGCCTTCCTCGTCTCGCTGGGCGGCGCCGCCGAGCGCACCGACGGCCTCCTCCCGCAGGAGGCGCCCATCCCCGCACCGGGAGAGCCCGGCGGACCGCTGCGTGCCCTCGACGCCGCCGAGGAAGCCCGCTGGCTGGAGGGCCGGCGCCTCTTCGACCGGGACACACACCTGGCCGAGGGGCTGGGCTCGCCGCTCTTCAACGCCGACAGCTGCCGCTCCTGCCACGGCCACCCGGTGATCGGCGGCGCCGGCCAGCTCGACGTGACGGTGATCCGCGCGGGCAAATGGGTGCTCGACACCTTCTTCCCGCCGCAGCCCGACGGCACCATCCTGCCCCGCCTCTCGGCGCCGTGGGTGCCGCGGCTGGAGGCGACCTACGACGTGATCGAGCGCCGCAAATCCCCTTCGGCGCTGGGCCTCGGCCTCGTCGAGGGGATCGCCGAGGCGGCGATCCTCGCCAACGCCGACCCGGACGACGCGGATGGCGACGGGATCCGCGGCAGGGTCTCGCGCCTCGCGGACGGCAGGCTCGGCCGCTTCGGCTGGAAGGCCGACGTGCCCTCGCTCGCCGAGTTCGTCCGCGACGCCCACTCGAATGAGCTGGGCTTCACCGTCGCTGACGCCGAGGGACTCTCCTTCGGCGCAGCGCGCGACGAGGACGGCATCGCCGATCCCGAGCTGGCGCTGGCGCCGCTGGAGGCGATGACCTTCTTCCTCCAGCAGCTCGCGCCCCTCGCCCCCACCGCCGACGAGCCGGAGGGCGCAGCGCTCTTCGCGCGGATCGGCTGCGACGCCTGCCACGTGCCGGCGCTCGACGGCGTGCCGCTCTACAGCGACCTCCTCCTCCACGACGTGGCGCCTGCAGGGTACAAGGGCATCCCCACCGAAACCACCGGCGGCAGGGAGTTTCGGACCCCGCCGCTCTGGGGCCTCTCGCGCACCGGCCCGTGGATGCACGACGCCGGCGCGCCCACGATCGAGGACGCGATCTACCAGCACAGCGGCACGGCCCTCGCTTCGCGCAGGGCCTACGACGATCTCGCACCAGGGGAACGCGCCGCCCTGCTGCGCTTCCTGGGTTCGCTGTGATCCGCCCCTTCGCTCTCGCGGCGATGCTCTTCGCCAGCTGCGCCGTTCCGGATACGCGGGACGGCGGCTGCGAGGAGAGCCCGGAGGCGCTGGTGCAGGCGCCCGCGGCCACCGTGCGCAGCGGCGACGCGTCGCTGCCGGTGGAGATCGCCGATTCGGACGAGAAGCGCATGCGCGGGCTGCAGCACAGGCGCTGTGACGTCACCGGCCTGCTGCTGGTCAACGAGGCGCCCGGCACGCCGCTGCCGATCTGGATGTGCGAGGTCTTCTTCGACCTCGACCTCGCCTTCGTCCGCGATGGGATCGTGGTGGCGGTCGCCGAGGCGCCGCCCTGCGACGCGCCCTGCGAGAACTGCCCGATCTATGGAGAGGGCGTCGCCGTCGATGTGGTCCTCGAGACGCCGGCAGGCACCTTTCCGCTGCAGGTCGGCGATGCGGTCGAGGTGCGCTGAAACGACGAACCCCCGCGCCTCGGGAGGAGGGCGGGGGGCCGCTTCGTCACCGGGGAGAAGCGCTTACGGCTGCTCGGAAGCGAGGGCGCGCATCGCGGTGACGATGTCGTCGCTCTGCGGCACGGAGGCGCGCTCGAGCGGATCGGAGAGGCCGATGCCCGGCACGTGCTTGCCGGCCACGAGCTTCGGCGCCGCCATCAGCTTGAAGAAGAGCTCGTCCACCGTGCGGCGGATGAGGTGCTCGCCGAAGTTGGTGATCTCGGTGTCCTCGTTCACGTAGAGGACCTTGCCGGTCTTCTCGATCGAGGCCTTCACCATCTCCCAGTCGTAGGGCCAGATGGTCCGCAGATCGATGAGCTCCACCGAGATCCCCTCGGCCTCGAGCTGCTTCGCCGCCTCGGCGCACATCGGCACGGTGCGGCCCCAGCTCACCACCGTCATCGAGGTGCCTTCGCGGACGATCTTCCCCTTGCCGATCGGCACCGCGTAGTACTCGAGGTTGGGCCACTGGGCCTTCCACTGCGAGCGGTCGCCGAGCGGCGCGTCGATGAGCTTCGAGAGCTCGCGGGCCTCGGTGGGCTCGCCGGGGATCAGCTCCTCGCCGCGGACGCGCATCAGCGCCTTGGGCGGCAGGTACATCACCGGGTTCTCCTCCTGCACGGCGGAGAGCAGCAGACCGTAGGCGTCGAGGGGATTCGACGGCATCACGATCTTCCAGCCCGGGATGTGGCTCATCATCGCGTCGAAGGAGTGCGAGTGGTAGATGGAGCCGCGAATGCCGGCGCCCACCGGCGTCATCACCACCATCGGCAGATGCCAGTCGCCGTTCGTCGCCCAGCAGGTGTTGCCCGCGAGCTTGAGCAGGTCGATGGTGTTGAAGACGTAGTCGGCGAACTGGATCTCGGCGACGGGGCGCTGCCCCGCCATCGCGAGGCCCATCGCGGCGCCGATGATGCCGCGCTCGTCGAGCGGCGTGTTCCAGGTGGTCTTCAGGCCCTGCGTGCAGGTGAAGACGCCGCCGAGGGGAGCACCGACGTCCTCGCCGAAGATGTCGGTGACGCCGAGGTTCTCCTCGCCGTAATGGAGGGCCATGCGGATGGCCTGTGCCATGTTCGCCATGACTACTTCTTCTCCCAGTAGATGTTGTTCCAGATGCTCTCGGGGGCGGGCAGCGGCTCCTCGCGGGCCTGCTTGGCCATCGCCGAGATCTCCGCGGTCCAGCGCTCGCGGACCTCGTCCATCGCCTGCCGGGTCATCACGCCGCCTTCCTCGAGCTTCTGCTCGAACTGCGCGATGCAATCGACCTCGCCGGTGACGAAGTTCGCACCCGACGCGGAGGAGTGGCCGTAGAGGCGGGAGACGGTGGCCTCGAGGAGGAAGGGCTTGCGCTCCTTGCGCACGTACTCCATCGCCTCCTGGAGCTCCCGGTAGGCGTTCACCGGGTCGTTGCCGTCGATCACCTTGTTCTTGATCCCGAAGGCGCTGCCGCGATCGGCGATCGAGCGGGCGCCCTGCTGGGTCGAAGAGGCGGTGGAGATGCCCCACTTGTTGTGGGTGACGATCATCAGGATCGGCAGCTCCTTGCCCGGGCGCGACGACCAGACCAGGCAGGAGGCGAAATCGCCTTCGGCGGTCCCGGCGTCGCCACCGGTGACGATGGTGATCGAGTCGCCGCCGTGGCGCTTCTGGGCGAGGCCCGTGCCGATGGCGGTCTGGTACTGCACCTCGATCGGCGAGGTCACCGGGGTGAGGTTCCACTCCGCCTTGGAGAAATGCCCCGCGAAGTTGCGGCCGCCCGAGTAGGGATCGGTCGCGGTGTTCTTCATCTGCCGCAGCGCGCCGATCGGCTCCTCGCCCATGGCGAGAAGGGTGGCGGACTGGCGGTAGTGGAAGTGCAGGTAATCGTGGTCGATGCCCTTGCCCTTCTTGATCAGCAGGCCGAGGGGCACGTTGAAGGCCTCTTCGCCGGGGCCGCCGATCCAGAAGTAGCCGTCGCCCTGCTTGTACATCTGGATCAGGCGCTCCTCGAGGACGCGGGCCTTCACCATCAGGTCATGCATCCGGACGAGCTGCTCGGGGGCGAGCGAGGGCCCTGATTTGGCAGAGTCGACCAAACGAGGACGGGACATGTGGAGTCTCCTGGCCTAAAGGGGCGCGACCCCTATAACCGAAAAGGCTTCCGGGTTCACCCCCAACTCGCTGGTGCATCGCGTCAGCCGCGCCAGAGGCGGGCTGACGGCGCCGGGGCTCTTCGCTAAGGTGCCTGCATGTCGCACGCCGCCTTCGACCCGCGCTCCCTGCGCCCCGCCTACTCCGCCTTCCTCCGGGAGGGCCGCATCCTCCTCACCGGCCACTCGCACCAGGCCTGGCCGGACGTGGCCCGGGCGGCGCAGGCGCGCGTCTTCGACGACGCCGCCGCCTTCGTCGACGACAAATGGGGCGCGGCGATCGACCCCATCGTGCAGCGGGTCGCCAGGGGGGTCGCCGAGCGCCTCGGTTACGGGCAGGGCGAGGGGATCGCCTTCGGCCGCTCCACCCACGAGCTGGTCTTCCGCCTCCTCACCTGCTGGCCCTTCGGCCCCGAGACCCGGGTGGTCACCACCACCTCCGAGTTCCACTCCCTCGACCGGCAGCTGCGCCGGGTGGAGGAGGCGGGGGTCCAGGTGCGTTGGGTCGACGGCTGGGAGCGCGCCACCCTGGCCGAGCGCCTGGTCGAGGCGATCGTCCCCGGCACCTCCCTGGTGGCGGTGAGCGCGGTGCTCTTCGAGGATTCGTTCGTGCTGCCCCACCTCGAGGCCATCGCCAGCAAGGCGCAGGCGGTCGGCGCGGCGCTCCTCGTCGACGCCTATCACGGCTTCAACGTGGTGCCGCTGCCGCTCGCCGATCTGCCGGGCGAGGTCTACGTCACCGCCGGCGGCTACAAATACGCGCAATTCGGCGACGGCGTCTGTTTCCTCCGGGTGCCGCCCGGCAGTGAGCGCCGGCCGATCTACACCGGCTGGTTCGCCGACTTCGGCGATCTGGCCCAGCCCCGGGGCGAGGGCAGGCGCCCGGTGGGCTTCGCCGGTGGCGCCGCCAATTTCGCCGGCGCCACCTACGACGCCTCGGCCTTCTACCGGGCGGCGGCGGTGCTCGATCATTTCGAGGCCCATGGCCTCTCCGTCGAGGCGCTGCGGGGGATCTCCGTGCGGCAGACCACCCGGATCCTCGAGCGCCTCGACGCCCTGGACTCGACCGCGGTGGGCCTCGAGCCGATCGCAGCCCGGGATCCCGTCCGGCGGGGCGGCTTCGTGGCGATCCGCACACCCTTCGCGGGAAAGCTGGTCGAGGCGCTCCGGGCCCGGGGGGTCTTCACCGACGCCCGCGGCGACGTGCTCCGCCTCGGGCCCGCGCCCTACCTCGTCGACGAGGAGATCGACGCAGGCGTCGCCCACGTGGTCGAGGCAGCCGGCGCGCTCGCGCGGCGCTGAGGTTGAGAGAACTTGTACCTACAACGCGGCGGCCGGTAGCGTAGCGACCCATGTTGCACCTCGCCTGGATCGCCGCCCTCTTCCTCCTCTCCTGTGGCTCGGTCACCGAGCCGTCCGAACCAGCCGCCGTCTGCACGCCCGCCTGCGGCGGCAGCGTCTGCGGCGACGACGGCTGCGGCGGAAGCTGCGGCACGTGCGACGAGGGGCTGCGCTGCGAAGCCGGCGCCTGCGTGCCCGACGGCTGCACCCCCGCCTGCAGCGGCAGGGCCTGCGGCGACGACGGCTGCGGCGGGAGCTGTGGCACCTGCGACGAGGGGCTGCGCTGCGACGCAGCAGGTGCCTGCGTTCCAGGCGCCTGCGTGCCGGACTGCGGGAGCCGGGTCTGCGGCGACGACGGGTGCGGGGGCAGTTGCGGGAGCTGCTCCGGCGAGGACACCTGCGAGGACGGCGCCTGCGTCTGCGCGCCCGACTGCACCGGCCGCGTCTGCGGCGACGACGGCTGCGGCGGCAGCTGCGGCACCTGCGAGGGCGGGCTCGTCTGCAACACCCGCGAGGGCGCATGCTCCGACACCTGCTCCGCCGATTGCGCGGGGCGCGTCTGCGGCGACGACGGCTGCGGCGGATCCTGCGGGAGCTGCGCGGGCGGCGATTCCTGCGACGGGGCAGGGCAGTGCGTCTGCACGCCGAGCTGCGAGGGGCGCACCTGTGGCGACGACGGCTGCGGCGGCAGCTGCGGCAGCTGCGATGCGGGGCAGGCCTGCGGCGACGCCGGCCGCTGCGCCTGGCCGGAGCGGACCCTCTCCGGCCACGTGATGCCGATCTTCGAGGCCAAGTGCACCTCGTGCCACGCGGGAAACCGCGCGTCCGCGGACCTCGATCTCTCCTCGGCGAGCCTCGCCTGGGCCGGTCTGGTGAATACACCTGCGAGCTGCGGCAGCCGGATGCTCGTCGAGCCGGGGCTGCCGGAGGAGAGCTATCTGGTGGCCAAGGTGACCGGCGTCGGGATGTGCAGCGGCGCGAAAATGCCTGGGGGCAGCGTGCCCGACCTCACCAGCGGGGAGATCGCGACCCTCCGCGCCTGGATCGGCCGCGGCGCTCTGGCCGACTGATACCGGCGGTGCGTGTCGCAGCGCGGCGCTGCAAAAGCGTATACAGGCCCTTGCCGATCGACTCCCCTTCTGGCGTACGCTGGTGGCCGGGAAATCGGCGGTCGTCGCACGGAACCGCCGGGGGAGAACCGACATGACCTCGAAGCACGAAGGGCGCTGCGCCACGCTGGCGCGCGCGGCAGGGCTGTTGTGCGTGTTGTTCTTCGTCGCCTGTGGCGGCACCACGGATTCGCCTGGCGGTGAGGCCGGCAGCGGCGGCAGCGGCGCGACCGGCGGCACCGGCGGCGCCGGTGGCACTGGCGGAACCGGCGGAACCGGTGGCACGGGGGGCACCGGCGGTACCGGCGGCTCGGTCCACCCGCTCTGCGACGCGCCCCGGACCTACGAGGACTTCGTCGCGCCGATGATGGAGGCGAGCTGTCTCGGCTGCCACTCGGCGACGCGCACCGGCTCGGCGCGGGGCAACGCGCCCGTCGGCGTCGACTTCGACACCGAGTCCGACGTGATCCGCCACGCCGAGGGGATCCTCACCAAGCTCAAGACCGGCACCATGCCGCCGAGCTCGCCGCTGGAGACGTGCCTCATCGACGGCCTCGAGAGCTGGTACGACGGCCTCGCCTGCATCCCCGACTGCACCGGCAAGAGCTGCGGTGAAGACGGCTGCGGCGGCTCCTGCGGCACCTGCGACGACACCGAGGCCTGCGACGCGAGCGGCCAGTGCGTCTGCGCGCCGGATTGCACCGGCCGCACCTGCGGCGACGACGGCTGCGGCGGCTCCTGCGGCAGCTGCGACGAGACCGAGACCTGCGACGAGAGCGGGAGCTGCGTCTGCGTTCCGCAGTGCGACGGCAGGACCTGCGGGGACGACGGCTGCGGCGGGAGCTGTGGCGACTGCACCGGCACCCAGGTGTGCGACACGCTGCAGGGCACCTGCGTCGATACCTGCACGCCCGATTGCGACGGCCGCGCCTGCGGCGACGACGGCTGCGGCGGCACCTGCGGCAGCTGCACCGCACCCGAGACCTGCAGCGAGGTGGGGGAATGCGCGTGCATCCCCGACTGCACCGGGCGCGAATGCGGAGCCGACGGCTGCGGCGGCTTCTGCGGCGACGCCGGCGACGGCACCTGCCCCGTCGGCGAGCGCTGCAACGGCGTCGGCCAGTGCGTCTGCCAGCCCTTCTGCGCCCCCGGCGCCCAGTGCGGCGACAACGGCTGCGGCGGCTCCTGCGGCACCTGCACCGGCGGCCAGGTCTGCGACACCGCCAGCAACCTCTGCGAGTGGGACGCGACCGTCTCCTGGGCCAACGACGTCTACCCGATCCTCCAGGCGAGCTGCACCAGCTGCCATTCCGGCAGCTCGCCGAGCGCGGGCCTCTCCCTCTCGAGCGCAGCGACGGCCTACGCCAACATGGTGAGCGTCTCCGCGAGCGGCTGCACCAGCAGGACCTTCGTCTCGCCGAGCTCGCCCTCGACCAGCTACCTCGTGGCCAAGGTGAAGGGGAGCCCGGGCATCTGCGGTTCCCGGATGCCCTACGGCGGGACGGCGCTCTCCAGCGCCAACATCCAGATCATCGAGAACTGGATCGGCGCCGGCGCCCTCGACAACTGATCAGCGACGGAGCGGCAGCCGGATCCGGAAGGTGGTGACCTTCCCCGGCTCGCTCTCCGCGACGAGCTGGCCGCCGTGGGCCTCCACCAGCCCACGGCTCACGTAGAGCCCGAGACCGAGCCCCGGCTGCGCACCCTGCTGCGCTGCCGGGGTCCGGTGGAAGCGATCGAAGATCCGCGGCATCTGCGCTGCGGCGATCCCCCCGCCCTCGTTCGAGACGGCGATCTCGATCGCCTGGGCGAGGCGGTGGAGTTGCACGGTGATCGGCGTCCCGGGATAGCCGTATTTTGCCGCGTTGGTGAGGAGGTTGAAGAGCACCTGCTCGATCCGCGCCGCGTCCACCGGCAGCGGCGGGAGCCCCTTCTCCAGCCCCAGCTCCACCGGATGATCGCGCATCTCCGGCGCGGCCCTCGCCACGGCGTCCCGGACCAGTGCCTCCAGATCGGTCGGGGCGAGGTCGAGGGTGAGGCGCCTGGTCTCCAGCCGCGAGACCTCGAGCAGATCGCCGATCATCCGGTCGAGCCTGCGGGCAGCGGTGCGGATGTGCTCGGCGTGTTTCCGTACCTCGGCGGGCCGATCCGGCGCCTTCGCGATCACCGCCGCGAAGGCGCTGATGGTGGTGAGCGGCTGCCGGAGGTCGTGGGCCACCACCGAATTCCATTCCTCCCGGATCCGCTCGAGCTCCTTGGCATCGCTGATGTCGTCGAGCACCTCCGCCGCGCCGAGTATCGTTCCCCGCGGCCCGAGGATGGGCGTGGCGCCGATGCGCAGCGGCACCAGCCGGCCTCCAGGCGAGCGGAAGCGGTACTCCGCCGGCTGCACGATCACCCCTCCCAGCGCGATGGAGCAGGGAAGCTCCTCGAGCAGGAGCTTCCTGCCGTCCACCGTCTCGAGGCAGCCGACGAGCTGCTCCCTGCCCCGGGCCGGATCGATCTTCATGCCGGTGATCGCCTCGGCCCGGCGGTTCGCCTTCATCGTGCCGCTGTAGGCATCGAAGAGGAGGATGCCGACCGGCGAGCGCTCCACCACTTCCCGCAGCCACCGGTGCTCCGACTCGAGGGCGCCGAGGAGGCGCTCCCGTTCCGCCTCCGCCACCTTGCGCCGCTCCACCTCCTCGAGGAGCTGCCCGTGGATCCGGGCGTTCTCCATCGCCACGCCTGCGTGGGTGGCGAGCAGCACCGCCGCTTCCTCGTCGATGTCGGTGAACGCCGCGCCACCGATCTTCTCGCCGAAGTAGAGGTTGCCGACGCTCTGGCCCTGGAAGCGGATCGGCACGCCGAGGAAGCTCCGCATCTCGGGATGGCCCGGCGGGAAGCCGCGAAAGCGCGGATCGACGTGCAGATCGAGGAGCCGGATCGGACGACCCTCCCGCGGCACCGCACCCAGGAGGCCCACCGGCCGGGGATCCCTGCCGATCGCGTCGCGCACCGCCGGAGCGACGCCGCTGAAGGCCCAGGGGGAGAAGGGCATCGCGGCATCGTCCCCCTGCGTGATCCCGAGGGCCGCGTAGCGGGCGCCGACGATCGCCCGTCCCTCGTCCACCACGATCTGGAGCACCGCCTGCAGATCGAGAGTCCCTCCGATCCGAAGCACGGCCAGGCGGACCGCCTCCTGCAACGCCTTGCGCCGCTGATCCCGTTCCCGGAGCCGGGCGTTCTCGAGCGCCACCGCGTAGACCTGCACCAGCGATTCGGTCGCCGCGAGCTCGGCGGTGCTGGGGCGATCCGGCGCGCTCCGGAGCCAGGAGACGACGCCCGCCACCCTGCCTTCGAGCACGAGGGGGGCGGCGACGATGCTCCGCGCCCCGGTGGTCGCGAGGAGCCTGCGGGCGATCGCGTGCTCGTCGCCCAGGTCGGCCTCCGTCCCCACCTGGATCCTGCCGGTCCGCGCGGCCTTCGCCGCGAAGAGCGGCGCGTCGAAGGGCACGTGCCCCATCTGGTGCACGAGCGCGGCGGGGACCTCCCGCCAGGCGACGAGGCGCAGCGCGTTGCCTTCCGCGAGGAAGAGCTGCGCCGCTCGAGCGCCCAGGGCCTCGCTCTGGCCGACGATCTCGGCGAGCACCGAGGCGAAGTGCTCTTCCGACGCCACGTGTGCCGCTGCGCTGGCCACGGCCCGCGCCACCCGGGCGCGATCCTCCGCCAACCGCTGCGGCAGCCCCTCGAGATCGAGCGGCGCGTCCGGCCGTGCAGGTCCCCGCTCTTCGTCGCTCAAGGTCGCCCCCGCATCCGTCAAGCATCCGACCGGCGCCTGCGAGGATCAACCCACCGGTCGGCCCGCTAGTGCTTGTCGACAGTTTCGCCCCGCCCGGACGGGGCATTGCAGGGAGAGATACGGGCGTTCAGTGTGGCGTCATGCTGAGCGCTGCGCCACGCCGAGGCCTTACCGACAAACAGTGGGAGCGAATGGCGCCACGATCGTGAAAGGCCACCCGCATGCCGCCGGCGCTCGGACAAGGAGGGCGGGCGAAAGAGCCAGGCCCATGGACCATCACGGGGCGGCTTCACCACAAAGGTTCAGGCCGAAGTCTGGGACCGCGGAAGGAGGGTGCGCTACGTGCTGACTGGCGGCGAGGTGAACGACGTGACGCAGGCGGACCGGCTGCTACGGGGCCTGCGCGGGCGAGCGGTCGTCGGGGGCCGTGCCTACGACAGCGATGCCCTCCTGGCGTCCATCGCCGCCCAGGACATGGCGGCCGTCGTTCCTTCCCGCAGGAACCGCAAGGTGCAGCGGCCGCTCGATGCCGAGGCGTACGCGCAGCGCTACGTGATCGAGAGGCTCTTCGGCCGGCTGAAGGCCTTCCGGCGGGTTGCGACCCGCTACGACAGGACCGCATCGTCGTACGGTGCGGTGGTGGCATTGGCCTCGGCGCTGGTAGTGCTTTCGGGGTGGACGGCGTGAGCGCGACCCGCCACACCACCTTCTGCTTCACACTGCAGCCGACCGCTGCCCAGGAGCAGGTGTTGTGGCGCCACGCGGGCGCGGCTCGCTTCGCCTTCAACCAGGCGTTGCGCCTCGTGAAGGATGCGCTCGAAGCGAGGAAGGTCAACGCCGAGGTTCAGGTGCCGTGGTCGGGATTCGACCTCATCAATGCGTTCAACCGCTGGAAGAGGTCCGCCGAGGCAGGGCTCGACGAGCAGGGAAACGCGGGCCTCGCCTGGCGCGGAGAAGTAACCCAGCAGGTCTTCGAGGAAGCTGCAGTCGATCTCGGGTGCGCACTCCAGGCGTTCTCGGCCCGTCGCAAATCGGGTGGCAAGACCGCTGGTTTCCCTCGATTCAAGAAGCGCTCCGACGCGCGGCAGTCGTTCCGGATCCGAAGCAAGGGCCGGGGCGAGAGGGCCGAGATCCGAATTGGTGCCGAAGGGCAGGCCCGCAGCATCCGGCTGCCCAAGGTCGGAACGTTGGGGGTGCGCGAGGACACCCGCAAGCTGCGGCGCATGCTGCGGAACGGGCGCGCGAGGATTTTGTTCGCCACCATCTCCCACCAGCTCGGCGGCCGCTGGCGGGTGAGCCTCAACCTCGAGGCAGCCCCGCTGCATCCAGCGCTGCAGCGTGCAAGCGACGAGGCTCGTGAGCCGGTTGGCATCGACCGGGGGCTGCAGACCTTCGCCGTGCTGGCCGATGCGAGGGGGCGGGAAGTCGAGCGCATCGACGCCCCGCGTCCGCTGCGCAGCTCGCTGCCGAAGCTGCGGCGGCTCAGCCGGAGCTTGACCCGCAAGAAGAAGGGCTCACGCAACCGCGCCAAGGCGCGCATGCGTCTCGCGAAATTCCACCAGCGCATCGGGAATGTACGCCGCCATTTCGTGCGCCGCGTTTCGAGTCGGTTGGCCCAGACCCACGGCCACCTGGTCCTCGAGACGCTGTCCACGGCGGGGCTGATGCGGACCCGACTGGCGCGCTCCCTCGCCGACAGCGCCTGGGCGA